>JAGQVA010000422.1 GCA_020438265.1 Bacteroidota bacterium | reverse complement strand
AATCCATTCATCCAGTGTATCTTTGGCGTTATCATCAAACTTATTCACCTTGATTAAATAAATCTCCGGATAGACGTCTTCTACTTTTTCCTTTTTGAATAATTTCTTTTGGGCAGGAGTCAGTTCTAAAATCTGATTATCATGAATTCCTTTGAACTGGGTTGTTCCCCGATAAACATAATCGTTCCCATGCCCTAACTCGAAGTAAACAATATTAACAGAAATTACCTTTTTTACTTTTGAGTATGTTTCCCCCTCTTTGATATGCTCTACAATTGCTTTAGAAATTCCAAAAAGAATCCGCATAAAATAATCAAGGGCATAAGAATTTTGGACTTCAATGATGATTAATTCTCCTTTTTTGTCTTTAACCAGAATATCAACCCGATTAAATTTATCTTCTTCCGTTTCTTTATTGCTTTCACTATCCAATATTTCAACAATTTCTATATCCTCTTTAAGCAGCTCGCTTAAAAATCCTTCCAAAATCCCAAAGTTCGCCTTTTGTCTCAACAACCGCTTTATGGCCCAATCAAATCGGATATGTTTCTTTTGTTGCATATTCTCTGTTTTCTGTAAAAATACGAAAAGCATCCCATTTTAGCAGCTTGCTTTCGTAGTTGGCATTTCCGAGTGTGTGAATGGAAAAAAAATCCTCCCCCCAACCAACCCTTTTCAAATTCCCCCCGTGTAGGCAGCAACAAAAAAACTGAGGACCCGGGAATGTTTTCCCAACAACTGGCATCTAATACCCAAAGTGGCTTATGAAACAGATCGACGATTAATCAAAAAAGGTTGAATTTGCAGCAGACTGAAAAAAGCATACCGGATCTTATCAGGGATTGTAAAAAGGGGAAGGCGGAAAGCCAGCGGGAATTGTACACCCGGTTTTATAATTATGCGATGAGTATCTGCCTTCGTTATTCCAAAAATCGTCAGGAAGCGGAGGAAATTGTGAATGACGGGTTTATCAAGGTATTGACAAATCTGGACAAGTATAATGTGAATCTCTCTTTTAAAGGCTGGCTGAGGCGAATTATGATCAATTCAGCGATTGACTTTTTCCGCCGCAATGAAAAGCATTATAACTCTATGGACATTGTTTATGCACAAAATGTATCGATCTCGGCGGAGGGGGTGAAAAATCTGGCGGAGGCTGAAATCATGGATCTGGTGCAGCAGTTGCCTCCTTCCTACCGCATTGTTTTCAACCTTTTTGTGGTGGAAGGATACAAACACGAAGAGATTTCTCAGAAGTTGGGGATTAGTGTCGGAACCTCAAAATCAAATCTGGCGAAAGCCCGAATGAAATTAAAATTAATGTTACAATCAATATATGGAGAGGAGGTAAAGGCTTATGGATGACAGGCAATTTGATCATATTTTTAAAGAAAAGCTGGAGGCTTTTCAGGACTCGGCTCCGGTGAATCCTGAGGCTTTGACAACGATGATGGAGGGCCTGAAGGCAGTCACGAATCCGACTCCCTGGTATGTGCTGTTTAAGCCCTACCTGGTCACCGGGCTGGTGAGTATAGCAGCAAGTGTTGCGATATTCTTCCTGGTAATGACAAATATGGATTCCAATGACCCAAAGACCAAAGATCTTGTTTCTTTTAACGATTCCATTCATTCAAATTCAGAAGAAGCAGAGGATCATGGTTTTTTAGTTGAAGAAGAAAAAACTCGGAACAAAAAAATTGAGAATGACTCCAATATTGATAATTCTCAGATAAATCTCAAACCCATTCAACCCAAAAACACTTACTCTCAAACCAAAATATTCAATGAAAAAGAAATTTTACCTTCAAATATCTTAACAGATAATTCTGCTCAAAAATATAGTTTAGTAGATTCGTTTAAGTGGGGTAACCCCGGTCAAGATTGGAGTCCGTATACAATGGCCGGGGTTCATTTTGAACTCAAACCTCAGATCGAAACTCCCAAAACCATAGCGGTTACTTTGGCTGGTAAAGAGGAAAGCTCTGCGGAAAAGCAGAGCTTTTCCCCTTTCCAACGGTTGAAAATCGGGCTGAACCTTCAGGCGGGAATTTCCCGCACAGATATTGGCAAAGCTCGTCCGTTTCGTAGTCCGGGCCTTGCCTTACAAGTCGCGATTTCTTCTCATATCCGTTTGGCAACGGGGGGAAATTATGTTCCACGGGTCTATCATATCGATAACCCTCATGAACTAAGGCCAGATAAACTGCGCCATTTTCCACGGTTGCCTGACCCTACTAATAACCGGATAGCCCATATCCGGGCTACAGCTCATGAGCTACAAATCCCTTTTAAACTGCAATATCTGTCTGGTTCAATGGATCAAAAAGTCAGGTTTCTCGCAGGAATGGGGGCAACAGGTTCTAAGGTTTTTAATCAAACCTTTACTTACCAAAAACCCGGAGGAGAATTTTTTCCGGACGGCAGCGTGAAAAAACCTTCAACTTTCTCATTGACTGCTATTCATGGAGAAATGGGCGCCGAAATCAAATTATCCAGCCAGACAGCCGCTCAATTTACCCTCTTCTATGATCTTGCGATGAATGAACAAGGTGTGGAAAAGAGAAAATTTAACACCTTCGGAATTGCCGCCACCTTTTTGTTCGGCCAGTCGAAATCATTTACAAATATTTGAAAAATAAATAGAATTTGTACTTTTCCGGTATGAATGCAAGCCAGATTCTTCAATTGATTCCCCAAACCAAACCTTTCCGTTTTATCGACGAGATCCTCGAAATAGATGAGAATCATATAATCGGAACGTACCGGTTTCGGGAAGATGAATTTTTCTATCAGGGGCATTTCCCGGATCAACCCGTTACTCCGGGAGTAATATTGACTGAAACCGCTGCCCAAATCGGACTGGTTGCTTTTGGTGTGTATCTAAACAGCAGACAAATCCCCAAAGATTTAGCGAATCAGTACCCTGGTGAAAATAACCAAACCTTCAGCGAAGGCATGGCTTTTACCTCCGTATTGATGGACTATTTAAAGCCTGTTTTTCCGGGAGAAAAAGTTTGGGTCAAAGCCGAAAAGATCTATTTTCGCTTCCAAAAGCTCAAAGTTACGGTGCGCATGTACACAGAAAACGAGACCGTCATCTGCAAAGGCGAATTGTCTGGAATGATGGGAAGAAAAAAGTTGTAGGTCAGAATTCTATAATCTTGTCTGCCAGTTCACTTAATTTCTGATGAATGGTTGGTCCGGAAACATTCGTGATAATAAAAACGCCCGTTTGTGTTTCAGGAATAATCGTCACCCAACTCGATGTACCAAATGCCCCTCCGTTTTGAAATATTTTCGTCGGTTTGCCTTCGGGTTTGAAAATCTGCCAGAATAGCCCGTTTTCAAAATTTCCGTATTTGCCTTCAAATAATTCCTGATGTGAAAGTTGAATCAGTGGATGTTCTGTGTCCAATTCAAATTCCATATATTTTACCATATCATCCAGGGTTGAAAGGATTCCTCCCTCAGCACTTAATTCTTTCTTCGCTCTTGTGGGCATTTCTAATCCATTGGCGTTTAGTCCTTTCGCTATTTCCTGACCCTTTATCTTTGTAATATCCACATAGGTATGTTTCATTTTGAGCTGTTTCAGAATATATTTTTTCACTAAAACCTCATAGTCCTTTCCATAAATGCTTTCGAGGCAATATCCCACCAGATTCGCCCCGGCGTTTGAATATTGGAATGCTGATCCAGGGATTTTGTCCAGTTTTACCTCACGTAATGCTTCCAGAAATTGCGCCCTCGTATAGCCAATCTGCAATTCATTGATCTGAAAAGGAAGCTGGTCCCAATTGGGGTTTTCAAATATTTCAGAGTGATTGGGGAACATATTGGGCAACCCGCTTGTGTGGGTAACCAGGCTTCTGAATGTAACGGGATGTCCTTCAAAGGCTAAATTTTCATAGTCTCCGGGAAGGTATTTCCGAACATCATCATCAATTCCAGCTTTTCCATCCAGGATCGCTTTTGCTAATAAAGTACCTGTATATGTTTTGGTCAGGGATGCGATTTCGTATAGGGTCTTGTCATTGGGACTTTCTCCGTTGAGCAGTTTTCCCTTGTGGAATTTGTAGATTTCACCATTTCTGATCACCCCAACAGAAAGAGCGTTTATTTCTTCATTTTTGAGTAAAGTCTCGCATTCATTGCTGATGAATGTACTCAGATTATCCTGGATTTGGCAAACAGAAATGCTCCAAATTGTCAACAAGGAAAATAGGAAAGTGGATATTTTCAGTTTCATGATTTAACCATTTCAATGCTTATATGAACGTTTGTTACTTTGAGGAAAAATAAAAAAATCAACCTTTCTAACTCAAAATCCCCTTCACCACCTTCCCATGTACATCCGTCAACCGATATCTCCGCCCCTGATGCTTAAATGTTAATCTTTCATGATCCATGCCCAGCAAGTGCAAAAGTGTTGCGTGGAAATCATGAACATGAACCCCGTCCTGAGCCACATTATAACTAAACTCATCCGTCTCGCCATAAGTAAATCCCTGCTTGATTCCTCCTCCGGCCAGCCAAATCGTAAAACAACCCGGATGATGATCCCTGCCATAATTGTCATTGGTTAATTGTCCCTGAGAAAAACAGGTTCGCCCAAATTCTCCTCCCCAGATCACCAGTGTATCGTCCAGAAGTCCACGCTGTTTGAGATCCATCACCAATGCTGCCGTTGCCTGATCGGTCCCTTCTGTCTGGTATTTGATTCCTTTGGGAAGGTTCCCATGCTGATCCCAACCCATGTGATACAGCTGAATGAACCTGACATCCTGTTCGGCAAGCTTTCGGGCGAGCAGGCAATTGGCGGCATAGGTACCTGGAGTGCGGGCATCTTCTCCATACATTTGATAAATGTATTCTGGTTCATTACTGAGATCCACGACTTCCGGTACAGAAGTTTGCATCCGAAAAGCCATTTCGTATTGATTGATCTTTGACTGAATTTCCGGATCACCCCAGATGTCATGCTGGTGCTGATTGAGTTCTTTAATCAAATCAAGTGCTTCCCGACGATTTTCCGGATGTACACCATAAGGATTATTAAGGTATAAGACCGGATCTTTGCCTGACCGAAACTGTACCCCCTGATGGTGAGACGCCAAAAAACCATTGCTCCAGGCTGATGAGTTCAATGGTTGAGCGCCACCACCTTTGGAGATGAGCACCACAAACCCTGGTAAATTTTGGTTTTCGCTTCCCAGTCCATAACTGAGCCAGGAGCCAATGGAAGGCCTTCCAGTGAGTTGTGAACCCGTTTGCATCATCATAACGGCGGGTTCATGGTTGATC
>JAGQVA010000421.1 GCA_020438265.1 Bacteroidota bacterium | reverse complement strand
ACCCAATTCACTATGACCAATTTTAATCAGGATGCAGTTTGGTACGGAACTTATTTTATGGTTGCCTTTTTTATCCTCCGGTTTTATGTGGTGCATTTTAATATCGGACATGGAGATGAACTGGCCTATTCTGGGTGGGCGGCTTTAGGAGCCGTTTTGATAGCTCCGGTTTATTATTTTTTTCGTGAAAGTCTGGTGATTGTGAAGTTGATTCCGCTGGTGGTGATGACGCTGATTGGAGTTGGGGCCTTGTATTTTATATAGGTTTTTACTTCACATTTGTATTTTTCAACGAATACCCCAAACTTACCCCCACCCAGTGATGAATTCCCATTACTACGGGCCCTGGTGCATCTTCCGATCCAAACAATGGCGTGTACAAAATCTGAGCGAATACTCCACCTGTCCCCGGCTGATACCGATATCCCAATTGTATATGCCAGAAGGAATCTTCCAGTGAATAGCTCAATTTGTGGTAGATATATTTGCTATTATTAATTCCTGCATCAAAATAAACGGTCTTCCCAAAGCCAGCGACTAGTTGGTGTGCTTTTTTTCGTCTGGTATAAACAAAGGTAATCGGAACCTTCATGGCGCTTACATCCGGGCCAACGCCGATCTGTCCAGAAATGGCCTGTTTTTCATTGAGAATATGCCGACGTTCATAGTTTAAAGAAACATTTCCCGCTTTTCCAAGTCCTTCTATATAAAATGTATTTAATGCAAAATACTGATTCCGTGTATCAGCTACTTCCTGAGCAGAAGTAGTGATACAGATTAGGAGAAGTAGTGTGAAAAAAATATACTTTATCATTGGATTTCTAAGATAAAAAGAAAATTACATAACATCCCGGTACAATTTTCCCTTTTGATTACCGTCGAAATTGTTAAAAATGTGTAAATTTACCCGTTCAAAATATGCATAATCTTATACATCTTTTACCAGACGCTATTGCCAATCAGATTGCAGCGGGAGAGGTCGTTCAAAGGCCGGCTTCGGTGGTAAAAGAACTTCTGGAAAATGCCATTGATGCCGGTGCAAGTCGCATTGATGTATATATCAAAAATGCGGGTAAAACCCTGATTCAAATTACTGATAATGGTTGTGGAATGTCGGCCCAGGATGCACGCATGTGCTTCGAGCGACATGCAACTTCCAAAATCCGCCAACAAGATGATTTGTTTAACATCAGAACCCTGGGTTTTAGGGGGGAAGCGCTGGCTTCTATTGCGGCAGTGGCGCAGGTTTCCATGCGTACCCGGCTTCATGAGGAAGAGCTGGGTGTAGAGGTAGAAATTGAAGCGAGCAAAATTAAAAACCAGCAGCCCTGGGCGGGACCTGGAGGAACGACTTTTTTGATTAAAAACCTGTTTTTTAATGTACCAGCACGGAGAAATTTCCTCAAATCCAATCCCGTGGAGGCACGTCATATTCTCAATGAATTTACCCGGGTAGCGATTCCCAATCACGATATTTATTTTTCTCTCAAACATAATGATACAGATGTCTACGATTTACCTCCTTCCAGCCTGGAGCAGCGAATTGTCAGTCTTTTGGGGAATGATTTGAGGGGAAAATTAAAAAAAGTGGATGAAGCAACGGGGTATGTTACGATTCACGGATTTGTCGGAGATCCTTCTGTTCACCGAAAGAGCAGGGGAGATCAATATTTTTTTGTGAATAATCGCTTTATTAAAAGCAATTATCTCCATCACGCGATTGCAGGTGCTTTTCAGGATTTTATTCCCAAAGAAACTCATCCATTTTATGTAATTTTTCTGGGAATAGACCCGGTGCATGTGGATATTAATATTCATCCTACCAAGACGGAGGTAAAATTTGATGATGAAAAGACGTTGTATGTTTTGTTGCAGAGTGTAATTAAACAGAGTCTTGGTGCGGTTCATAATTCGCCTGAAGTAGACTTTCATCAATCCGATATTACCCGGTCTATTTATGGTACAACCCAACAAAGAAAACCGGGAGATATTACCATTGGCAATTATAAACCAAAGGTTTCTCCTCAGGAAAATATACCCAAAGGTTTTGACTGGGATCAGCTATACGGACAGCATCTGAATCCTGCGGCAGGAAAGGAGAAAAAGGTTGAAAAAACAGTGGAGAAAGCCCCTACTTTGTTTGGGAATACTCCTGTCAGTAAAGCGCAGATTGGTGAAGAGGCGATTATTGCGCAATTTTTGCATTCTTATATTCTGATGCAAAAAGATGAGCAACTTTACCTGATTGATCAGTATCTTGCTCACCAGCGAATCCTCTTTGAAAAATTTTTAAAAGCAAGGGCAGGAAAGAACTTACCATGCCAGCAAATGCTTTTTCCTCAAACGATGGAGTTTGCTCCTGCGGATTTTGTAGCTATCAGAGAAGTTGATTCGATATTGGTAAAGATGGGTTTTGAGGTAAAAGAATTTGGCCGAAATACCCTGATTGTGTATGGAATGCCTTCAGGAATTGCCTCTGGTAAATTAAAAGAGATTTTTGATCAGGTGATTGCTGATGTCAAAGAAGCGGGTACAACTCAGGTTGCGGACAAACTTTTCGAGAGTGTGGTTCGTTCAGTAGCTATGAGAAGTGCTGTGGGTTCCAGACAAAAAATGAGCATGATCGAGATGAAAAATATGGTCAATGATTTGTTTCGCTGTGAAGTGCCGGACTTTGCACCCAACGGCAAACCTACATACAAAGTAATTACTGCTGTAGAACTGGAAGCGTTTTTTAGATGATGAGTTTTTAGATAAAGAGTACTGATATGATGCAGATGCAGATAACCCCCGTAGTAAAAAATATTATTATTCTGAATGTTTTCATTTTTCTTTTGCTATTTCTTCCCCTGGGATTGCTGGACCAGTTTGGTGAATATCTGGTGATGTTTAAAAGCAATGCTTTAGGATTTCGGGGAGAGAATTTCAGGGATTATTTTAAACCTATTCAGATTGTAACAGGCTTTCTTACCCATATTGAGCCATTTCACCTGATCTTTAATATGCTGGCTCTGTATTTTATCGGAGTCCCTGTTGAGCAATCCATTGGTAGTAGTAGATTTGCCAAGTTTTATCTCTTTTGTGGGGTAATTTCCGGGATTGTGATTGTATTTCTTGATCCTACTCCCAACCCTGTATTAGGAGCATCAACGGCTATTTCTGGTATTTTGGCAGCTTTTGGAATTATGCATCCGGATGCAAAAATCAGCCTCTTTTTCCTTTTACCAATCAAAGCTCGTGATCTGTTTTTAGGAGCAGCGGTGATTTCTGCAGTTTTAGCTTTGTTTCAAATGGTCGATTCAGACCTGATAGAAATGGGGAGAGTTTCACACTTTGGGCACCTGGCAGGAATGCTGGCCGGAGCTTTGTTCTTTTACCTTGAAAAATATATACCATTCTTAAGAAAATAATTTGCTTTTCGCCTTTAAAACCTTCTCTGGCACGAAAATTCGGGATTAATATAATTGCATGGACTATAGACAGGAAATAAAGAAATTTTTGGATCGGCATCAAACCACAGGGTGGCTGATTGTGCTGATGGTGGGTGGCTTTCTGCTGCAAGGATTGATTTTGCTGTTATTTACGGCCCTGGATATGCCAGATACGGCCCGGGCGGTGATGCATAAACTGGTTTTGCCGCTCTCTCTCAAAGATTGGCTTTATCAGCCGTGGAGTATTTTTACCTATCCGTTTTTTATGGCCAAATTGAATATCCTGAGCCTTTTGGTGGCGGGATTGATTCTATGGGCTTTTGGGCGGATTCATCAGCAATTGTTGGGAGATGTGAAAACCCGGAGGTTGGTGATTTTGGCTGTCCCCCTAATAGGCATCCTTACCATTACGACTTCGTCTTTTATGAATTATGAACCCGTATATGGGCCGTCTGAAGAAATTGCATTTAGTAATCAGGGAAATGAAAATACCGATTCTTCCGATACCAGAGAATCCCGCAGATTTCTCGATGATGAGGAAGAAAGTTCTGCCAAAACTACCCAATTTAATGATAAAGACTTTCCCAATAATTTCAGAGTGGGCGGATTTATGGCCGTGGCAATGGTTCTGGTGATTTCTTGTATCACACTTGTGCCAAATTATCCCATTCAATTATTCATCTTTGGACAGGTGAAAATTGTATGGGTTGGGATTATTTTGTTGGTGATTGAACTGCTATCAGCGATGGGTTTCACCCCTATGGCGATTGCGATAGCCTTTGGCGCATTACTGGGTTTTCTTTATATCTACATGATTAATCAGGGAACGGATATTACTGATGTGGTATGGTCGTATTATCAGGACGCGCGGACCAAACCAAAGATGAAAGTAAAATATGGCGGCGGAGAAGGAACAAGTACTTCAAAACCCGTTTCCCCGGAATTAAAAGGAGATATTTCACAAGAAGTAATTGATAAGATCCTTGATAAAATTAACGCGAGAGGATACGAAAGCCTAAGCAGAGAAGAAAAAGAGGCTTTGTTTAAGGCCTCAAGTCAAAAAGATGATGAAAAATAAACCCAGAGGGATATTATTCTTTATACTAACCTTTTTATACGCAATACTATTTATAGTAACGGCATTGGGTTTGGTAGCTCCCTGGGTGGATGTCCATCTTCTTCCCCCTATTCAGTTAATTCCTGCCTTCTTGTTATATCTTTTACCGCTTCACCTGATTGCCGTTATCTTTTATGCAAGAAAATCCTGGAAATGGCTCTTTATTTCCCTGATAGCAATTGGCGGAAGTCTCTGGATTGGAAGTAAAGATGTTAATCTGAAAAAAAATGAGGCAGGAGATCAGGATGAATTAAAAGTCGTTTCTTTTAATGTAAGTACATTTGATTACAAACCCGAAAAAATTGATTCTGTCGCCAATTTGCTGAATTCACTTTCTCCCGACGTCATAGCACTTCAGGAGTTTCGGGATCACAAACTTCCGGGGGGGATAGAATCGGTTCGTTACCTCAAAGGGCAACTGAGAATGCCTCATGCAAGGTTTGTACACTTACCGATTCACAAACATGGATCAATCATTTTTTCTAAATATCCCATTGTTAAAGTTGATACTTTGTTTTTGCCTAAAAAGGAAATAAATAGCGGTGTCCTTGTAACCATTGAGACGCCAATGGGTAAAATAGGCATTGGAAATATTCATCTGAGCTCCTTTCAGTTTGCTCAAACTTTAGATCGTTATGATAACTGGAAAGAAAAATTATCTGCTGTTCATCAACGCACTCGAATCGTGTTGCCGCTGCAACAACAAAAAGTCAACCAGATTCTGTTAAAAACCAAAGATTACCCTTATCCTTTGGTGATTTCCGGTG
>JAGQVA010000420.1 GCA_020438265.1 Bacteroidota bacterium | reverse complement strand
TGATTCTTTGAGATTCCCGATAACCTACGTCAAAGGTTTGCCAGGTTCCCAGGCCTATGGCTGGGATTTCTTCTCCGGATGAGGGGATGATTCGCTTCATAAGAATTCGATCACAAAAATTTTTACTGGTCAATATGAAATTGAAACTATCTGGTTTTAGAAATTAATTCTGTCTAAGTTTTTTAGTACTCAGACAGAATTGAATATAAGTAAAAACAAGAAACAAGAAATGAAAAAGCAAAAAGTGAACCTTCTCAAAATCAGTTGATTCACTTTTCAAATTATACTTTCTTGTTTCTTGTTTTTACTTTAAACAAAATATGTCTATCTACTTATTCCCGATGATACAACAAGCACTTATCCAAAGGTGCCCAGGTAGCCGTCTTCACCCCAATCCTTTTTAATCCGTCATTCACCCAATCATTACAGGTCATAAAAAGGTGATAGGTTCCTTTGGCCTCATAAAACTGATCATTCACCCCGGGATAACCATATCCGGGGATCAGTTTTGCCTGACCTTCATTATTCCAAACCATAGTTTCCTCAATATAGGAAATGAGATTCTTGTATTGATCTTTGGTTAAAATCAAAGACTTAACCTGGTCGTTTTCAATGGGTTTACCGCGAAGATAGGTAATATGAAGAATGGTTTCGCTGGGCAAAAACAAAGCATTCAGGACATTGGAAACTTTCAAATCTCCCCAGGTTGGCGTTTCCAGATAAAATCCGCGATCTCCCCTGCCAATGGCCACATAAGGTTTGGGGCCTGTCTGAAAATCTTTGGGTGAAAAATAGGTCGTCCAATCTTTCTCTGGAGTTTGGGTTGGCAGAATAAAATCCACATGTAATCCATTGGAAGCCAGAAAAATGGTTACCCCTTCATCTGCTTCTTTATAAGTACTGTTTGCTGGAATGAGTGTTAATAACGTTGCAAAAACGACAAATAAAACTCCCAGCCCCAGGAGGCTTCCCAGGGCCCAAAGGAGAATTTTTGTGCTTTTAAAGAGGATTTTTTTCACCGAATAATGGAAATTCTTTTATAATAGTCCTGATGATCCAGGGTTAATTTAAGCAAATAAACACCTGAATGATAATCAGAAAGAGAAATTTCCATAAACTTTGTGTGAAGGTTTTGCTGAAGAATTTTGCGCCCATTCATATCAATCAACTGAATGGTCGTCCCGTTTGACACTGGCTCCTCGAATTCCACATATATCTTGTCTTTGGTTGGATTGGGATAAACCTTAAATGCATATTCCCTCAGCTCTTCCAAGGCAGTATTATTTCCCACCAGTTCCGCCGTTATTGGAATACTCACCTGAGACTGCCCCGGCACATTTGTATCGAAGTTCAGAGAAGATTGAAACGGGCCATTTTGAGAGTGGTTGAGTTTGATATTGATGGGCAACCCTCTTCCCGGTAAAATGGAAGTATCATTTCCTGAGATATTTGTAAAACTGAGGCTGTTATCAGCAAGATTTATGTTTTTCAATTCAAGCGGTTGGTTTCCATTATTCACCAATACATATTGATAAAAAGCATCGGCCATTACAGCTACAGTATCGTAATCAATTTCCGCTTCAGTCAGATCCAGATCCAGGTTGACAGGCGCGGAGGAGTTTCCGGAAATGGAGTGAATGCGCTCAATAAACTGAGGATAATCGATAAAAGGGTTTCGGTTATTTTGCAAAGCAGCAATGTCATCATTCCTTTTTTTGCCTACATCATCAGGAGGAAAATTTTCATGCCACTGACGCAGGATTCCTTCCTGAGAACTCAGAAAATTGGCGTAGTCCTGATAACGAATAACGAAATAAAACATGGCCCGGGCCACTGGTCCTTTTTGTTTATCTCTGGGTTCAAATTCTCCATTTCCCTTTTTAGACCCACCATTTTGCCAACTGATATTACTGGTAACCGCTCCAAAAGGCAAATTTCCGCGCTGATTATTCGCGTCTTGCTGGGTTGGAAAAAGGTGAAAAAGGTCAGATCGCATGGGCTGACTTTGATTAAAAAAGCCCTGGGGAAAGGTATGCTCTGTATTAAATCCCTGAAACTGAGCGTCCTGGCGATCGGTATAACCGACCACTGTAAAACCGGTATAAACACCTTCCAGGGTATTCTGGGCAGCTCCCTGACCATTTACTTTTTGATTGTCGACCGTCATATACATCGCATCGCGGGCAGCATTATAGGTAAGAGAATTAAATCCCTGAGAAAGACGGGACTTGAGGGCAGATTTTAGCGCTTCTTCTGCCTTATTCTCCGTTGTGTTATAATACGTTTTGGAATATTTCCCTTGTCCTTCAAGCGCAACATAAAGGGCTCCATGGCCTGCATCTGTAAAAATGACCAGACTGGAATAGTGGGTAATATTATGACGCGGCTCAAACCGAACATACATCGTCCGGGAACTATCAGGCTGGAGGGAGAAACCTGTATCCTGGATGGTGAATGGAAAATCTGAATAGGTTTTGTAAAAGCGGATTTCCGAGATATTTACAGGCTCATTTCCCTTATTGGTAAGGATAAGCGGGAGGCTATCCGGTGCATTTTCAAACACATCGCCAAAATCGAGGGTAGTCTCACTTAATTCAATTGTGGTCTGCGCCAGGCTGAAACTATACCAGCTGACAAAAAAGAAAAGAAATATTTGTCTCATGAAGTTTTGTATCACTGAAATATTAGAACAACAATATTACGCAATTTCCCTAATTCTATTTTATCGTGGTTTATTGAAAAGTCGACATTATCTGTAATTTTGTGGCAGAAACAAATATGTTGTTATGATAAAAAAACGGATTTACCTTTTTGCTTTTCTATTATTTTCAGGCTTAATGAGTGCGCTAATGGCTCAAACAGATTCGATCCCTCAGACCGATTCTGTTCCCCAGGCTGATACGATGGAAACAGAAGTTCCAAAAACTCTTCCCCCCGATGATGGAGCGATATATGGGATGACAACTCCGCGTGCGACCGTTTCAAGGCATTTGCACTACTTGCTGGCAGCGAATTATAAACCCGAATATGCTGCGGATGTGATTTACGGGGAAAATTTTTCCAGGGAAGAAAAGATAAAACTGGCTACCCGAATCAGAGACATATTCGACGCAAAGGGAGATTATGTGCATTTAGACCATATTCCGGACAAACCCAATTACAGAGATTCGATTAATCAGTTACACCGATACATCATTTTCCCGGATAAATACCCCGACATTTACGTGGAAAAATACGGTGCAAAATGGTATTACTCTAAAGAAACCATTCGCAAGGTAGATGAAATTTATACTCGCATTTACCCCTTTGGATCTGGCGTATTCAAGAAAATCGCAGGTCCCTGGTCGAATAATAGTTTCCTGGGATTAAGATTATGGCAGTATGTCGGAATCATTCTGGTCATTTTCATCAGTTTGGTGGTTTATAAAATCATGGATGTGACATTTGCCTTCATTGTGCGGCGAATTATTCCGAAGATTTTCCCCAATTCCACCGTCGACACCAGCCTGATTCCGCCTTTGGTTCATCCTTTCACATTATTGGTTCTCACGATTCTCCTCCGAGAGTATTTGGTACCGGTTTTATTTCTGCCGATTTCTCTGGGAAATCCCATTGGAATGATTCTGAAAGTCGCACTGCCTGTGTTTGGGGTTTTGGTTTTCTATCGAATGGTAGATGTCATTGCTTCCATTTTCGGGAATCTGGCAGGAAAAACGGAAACCACGCTCGACGACCAATTGGTACCTTTACTTTCTAAAGCGGGAAAGCTGGCGGTTGTCGTTTTGGGATTGATTTTTATTCTGCAAAATATCGGGGTAAATGTAACGGCCTTATTAGCAGGGGTTTCCATTGGTGGTTTGGCCCTGGCTTTGGCAGCACAGGATACAGTGAGAAACTTTATCGGTTCGATTTCTATCTTTGTAGACAGACCCTTTATGATTGGCGATTTTATCGCTACTGACTCGTTTTCCGGTTCGGTGCAAGAGGTGGGTGTGAGATCTACCCGTTTACTGGCTGTAGACGGAGCAATGATTTCTATTCCCAACGGAAAGCTGGCAGATATGATGGTAACCAATCACGGAGTGAGAACCTTCCGCCGGTACAGAACCAGTTTTACCATTACTTACAGCACAACTACTGAGCAGATAGAACAATTTACCGCAGGAATAAAGGAAATAGCTGAAAGTCATCCGGATACTCAGAAGAACAAAACAGATGTGTATTTTGATACTATGGCTGATTCTTCTCTGAACATTTATTTTTCTGTCTTTTTTGATATAACTGATTATAGTAAGTTCCTCGCAGCAAAGCAGGAAATCCTTATGGCGATCATGAAACTGGCAGAAAAACTGGGTGTAGACTTTGCGTTTCCATCTACTTCACTGTATGTGGAGAGTTTGCCAGAGAAAGAGAAATGAATATAAAACACGGAGGCACGGTGGTACAGAGGAAAAAGTTGGACAATTCTCTG
This sequence comes from Bacteroidota bacterium, assembly GCA_020438265.1. Taxonomy (GTDB): domain Bacteria; phylum Bacteroidota; class Bacteroidia; order J057; family J057; genus JAGQVA01. Next base: position 846 of record JAGQVA010000420.1, on the reverse strand, counting down.
GGCCTCCGTGTTGAAATTCAAACGTATGTGTTTAGCGTCTTTATTCATTACCCGAAGGAAAAAATCCCGTAGGGATTAAATGTGGGTAGAAACCTCACGTTTCCCTCCTACCCTTACCAGCGCGCCTCAAGGCGCGCAAAAGCTAAGGTGACTCGTCGCGCTACCCATGTTTAATCCCTACGGGATTTCGCCATTCGGCGTAAAAAAGAGGCTAAACACATACATTCAAACAATATAAAACAGAAAAATATGCCTTCATCCAATATCAAACATATCATCACCAGGGACGGTTCATCGACCCTCTACGCCCCGGATTTTGATGAGCATTACCATTCGCTTCACGGTGCGATTCAGGAGTCGATGTATGTATTTATTGAAAAAGGGTTAAATGAATTGGCGCATCTGGAGCAGGTTTCCGTTCTGGAAATGGGCTTTGGCACCGGGTTAAATGCATTATTGACCTATCTGGAAACTCCTGGCAAAACCATCCATTACACAAGTGTGGAGTTATATCCGTTGGTTGATGAGCAGGTGAATTTGCTGAATTATGCCAATGAGCTTTCCAATCCTGAAGCCAGCGAGGTATTCCTACGCCTTCATCAGGCTAAATGGGAAGATTATCAACCCATTGGCAATCATTTTCATCTGAAGAAAATCAAGGCAGAATTTGAGCATTTTCAGACTCAGGACAAATTTGATCTGGTGTATTTTGACGCTTTTGCTCCGGCGGTTCAGCCTGAATTGTGGTCAGACGAAATTATGCAGCGGATGTATGATCTGCTCAATCCCGGAGGGATATTTGTTACCTATTCCGCCAAGGGAAGTGTGAAGAGAGGGTTGGTGAAA
>JAGQVA010000419.1 GCA_020438265.1 Bacteroidota bacterium | reverse complement strand
CTTTAAAATGGTGGTTTGAAATCCGTTATAAAATTGCGTCCAAAAAGTTTCCCAAAACAGGAGATCTTCATTTAGTTTCCCATTTGGATATCAAAAAATTAGCTGATGATATCGTCGATAATATGGAGGGAACCCTTGAGTTTCATTCTTTTATGGACCGGTTGGATCATACGGTGGATCCAAATAATGTTTCCTTCCTCAATGTCATCCGTTTTATGACGGCAGAAATCCAGCAGGATATTCTTCGTTTTGAAAATGAAGCCAAGACCAAAAATTCCCGCTTCCCTTTACCTGTCGCCCATGCAATCTTCCATTTTTTCAGGTACCTGCGCGACAAATCAGCCTTTTGGAGCGGAGTAGCCCGGGACACCATTTTTAGTGGTCAAATCAGAAGCTGGCCTGCTCTCTTGCGCGACTTTTTAAATAATACCTTATTCCTCGGCACAATTACACACTCCGAAGGAATCAATAAAATCCATGTTCATATTGAAATTCTCGGAAAAGATGGAAAAATTATTGAAGGTGGGGAATATGCCCGGATTAACCTTGAGGTTATGAAAAGGGAGAAGGCCGAGGCGATGGAAGAAAAGAACACCAAACCCCTTCCTTATAAAAAAGATCCTCAGGGGTATTCAGAGTATGGCTTTTTGCGGATGGGCAAACAATTCAAACAGATCCAGCTTGAACTGGAAAAACTGGATCAAGTGTTCCTCCCAAATGGGGTCATCGGGCAACAGGCCCTTTACACTATGTTCGAAAACACACTGCGCAATATCAAACACTATAAACCGCAGTTAAAAGCTATTTCCAAAGGAGGGATCAAACTGTTTATTTCTATTCAGGAAACACGTTTTGCAAAAAGACTGAAAAAAAAGGAAAAACCAGCATTAACTGAAGACTATTGTCTGTTTAAGGTGGGAACCTGGCTTCATCATCCTCAAAAACTTACCAATCATCTGGGTGCTTATATGAACGGAGAACAGGAGCCCTTTCTCGAAAAAGGAGCTATCATAGAAGCCCATACTCAACAGCTTGCCAGACGTGTCGTGGACCAAAAAGGGCAACCTATTTTGGGAGGAAGTTCACAGGACAAGGTATGTGCTTCCATGCTGATGAATAATACTTTCTTTAGTATTGATGAGATGAATATCCAGGAAATCAAGCGTCAATATTATCCCTATGTATATTCAACATCCGAAAAATTTAACGATCCGGGTGAAAGAATCAAAGGCTTCCAGCCCAAAAGCAGGTTTCTCCACAAATGTTATAATCCCAATTTAATCCATACAAATTCTGTCATAAGAAAGGCCCGGTATCAGGAAGAAGTGAAAAAGTATATTGATGAAGTAGAAGAAGAGGGAGGAAAGGGTACAATTCAGAAATTTTTTCACCTGTGGAAGGGAAAAAGATATGCTGTACTAAAAGACAATTTTGATCGCGAGACAGAAAACCTGTCCCGTTTTGGGATTTTGGCGGCGGACAACTATCAGGGGCTTCCCTTCAGAACGCAGGGTAAACTGGAAGACAGGAAGGAAACAGCAGAATATGTCCTTCGAAATCAGGGAGTCATTCGTATTATTGAAGCCAAAGAAGAAATTACACACATTTCTGATCCGGATAAACAATTTATTGCTGCCGCAGAAACCTGGCTAACAGATTGGCTCGGAGAAAATCCAACAAATCATGGGCTTCAAATTACCAAACCCAAAGGAGACGGAACGTATGAGCCTATTGGTCTGGTGAAAATGGAGAAAGTAGAAGGTCAGGATCGCCTTCATTTAAGTTATGAAAATGGCTATGAACTTGATCCTGATGAAGCAAGTCGGTATCCGATGCTCCCCCTTCAGCACGGGAAATTAGGAAATGAAGAAGAAGAGATCTGTCGGGTTCGCTCTCACTGCGCATTTTTCGGCCAGATTTTTAAAGATGCAAATATTAATACACTCGCTGAAATTGATATAGATCACAAATCCCTGAAAGGACCTGCCAAACTGTTAGAAACCGTACTTTCTCACATGACTTTTTTCGACGAACGGGTTTATGAGCGGATGATTGTTCGCAAAAAGAAATACGAAGATACCTTTAAAAAATATTTAAGAATTGAAGCCCATCAGGAAGATCCAAAGTTATTCAGAAAACTCAGGGATGAAATTCTTCAGAAACCCAGTCATTTTCTGGTGATTCATTTGTCCTTTTTGGAATCTCTTATCAATAAAAAAACCCGTAGACCCTATAAAGAAGATGAAGTACATGATTTTTTTGAAAATGAAATCTCGGGTTATTACAAGAAGAAATTCAAAAAACCGCTTCCTTTCAACTTTATGCTCATCATCACTTCAGGACGAGGAAGGGGAAACTGGTTTGAAGCAACCCAACATCCTCAGATTAGTTTCAGAACAATAGAAGCACTCGTAAATGCCGCTGAATACGGCCTTTCATTAGAAGACGACTTTCAGGTAAAGTATAATTTTGCAAACGTATTTTTTGGATCATGAATCATTTCTCACATCGTATCCTTGTTATCAACTGGAAATGGGGTAAATACTTTGATATCCCCAGATTTTCATGTATAAAAGGAGATAAATGGGAGATATTGATGGATGAATTGTCTGAAAAAATTACGGCATACACTGTTGTTCAGGAAACAGATGATTCGGATCAACTTCCTGATTTTTCATCCGATAATGTGAAAGATTTTGTGATTCCAATTTGTGTAGAATTTGAAACGACCGAAAGTAGCTTCGAGGAAAAGCAAGAATTAATTGAAAAATTAATAAGTAGTATTAGAGAGAAAGTCACGAAAAACAACCCTGCCTCATACCTTTTTATGCAGCACAAAGGTGTGGGATTTGATCATGGAGATCACTGGGAAGAAATCATTAAAAAACAGCATCAGCATCCTTTTCGCTTCGCAACCTTTGGGGGAGCCATAGGCCCTATGTATGAAAAACAGGGGCTTTTGCACGCTGGTTTGCCTAACTTTCAGGTAGCAGGCAAACATACCTCAGTGTGGTTTGATAAAAAAAACAAACAAGTGCTGGCAATTAAAAAAAATCATTTTGATTATATATGGGAATATTTTTGCTATTCTACCCGTCAGTATTTGGAAGAAATGTTTAAAGAGATGGAATACCTGGGAGGCCCCCTTATGACCACCGTTCAACATCAACAAATCCAGGAAGGGGTTCAAAACTTGTATTATCATTCCCAGGCCCAGTATGATACAATGAAACCCACTCAGAATGGCGTTCCTGTTAGATGGGATTTTAAAAATTGCCTCGATCTCCCCAAACTCATCAGCCACCCTGATTTTGAGCCACACAAAGAAGAATGGTTTGGCTCATTACACGATTTTGGGTTAGGTAAAACCCAGGATCCAGCTCAATTGATTGATTGTACACGGAAATTAATTCAGACCTGGAAAAACAATTAGTAAGAAAATGAGAGTTGCATTTTTAAATACTGAAGAACGAATTGCTCAATGGTTTCAAAAAGCATATCCCGGGATTCATATATGCAAAAAAGCTGATGAGCAATTTCAGGCAGCGGAAACACTCATTTTAAACGTTTCCTATAAAATTGATACCGAAGAATTTGAGATCCTGCCGATGTGGAAGAAATTTCTCGAAATCAGGAAAAATAGAAAAAAACTGGTTGTTCTGGGTTCCACTCCATTTCAATCCAGTAATTACCTCTGTATCAATCAGATGCCACAGGATCTGGAAGCTTGGCTAGGCACAACTTTGCGCGTAAGTCAAAAACCCAGTTATCCCGAAAATAACGAAAATAGCATTCTGCGTCCGCTTTCTAAAATCCTCCATAGCCACGGAGACCGCGCTTTTCAGAAGCTATTGATCCGGGTAAGAGATCCCCTGATGAAAGTAGAAATCATGATCAGAAAGGGCCACCACCGGGAAAGCATTAAAATAACAAAAGAATGGGAGGAAACTTCGTTGATGATGGCTAGTCTGTCCCGAATCTGGGAAGCACGCCAGGCCTATTTTACCTTAATGCCCGAATATCCCCGATTAAAGAAGTTTTATCTCATAGAAAAGGCATGGAAGGAAATGGCAACTACATTCACCGTTCCCAGTCCTAAACTTTCTATACAGATTATGAACTATCTCGAAGATACCATTACAGATATTACAGGCTTGTATAAAATGGAAAAATGAATCATAACTAGATCATGCGTGGAAATATTTTGGTTATTGACGATGAAGATTGGGTTTATGAAAGTGTGAAAGATGGCCTTCCCGGACACAATGTCTATCATGTAGACTCTCTTCCAAAAGTAAGAGGCAAAATTTTCGGTTACGATATTGACCTGGTCCTTGTCGACCTCAACATCAAAAAAGATGGTGAAGACCGGGAAGATGCAGGTATGGAGTTTATCAAAACTATTCACCAACGATATCCAACAGTCAGCATCATAGTACTGTCAAGCTTTCGGAATATAGACAAAATTGTCCGGGCGACTCAATTGGGTGCAAACCGATATTTGTACAAAGGGCATCTGGAACTGGATTCAGATGAGTTTCGGGAAGATTTACGACAACTGGTAAACGAAAAAAAAGAGCGGGATAAATTACGGATAGACTTACTAAAAAATGCCTGGGATGAGCCAGAATTAGGCACAGATACGCTCACTCTCGTCAAAAATCTCGCTGAGAGTGAAGAATCATTTTTTCTGGAAGGAGAGGAAGGACTTGGTAAAACAGACCTCATTCGACATTTACTGGCATATTCTCCACGTATTTCTAAACACAAAAAGATCATTGCTGTCAACCTTGAATGGTTTTCCCACCAACAGGTATTGGCTTTTATGAGTGATAAAAACGAACAGAAAGAGATTAACTTTTTTGTTCAGGCACATAACGGTATTTTACAATTACATAATTTTGATTATCTCCCCATTTATGTACAATCACAATTTATCCGCTTACTACGAAGAAGAAAGTTTCTGAATAGCAGCGATCCTCTTGACCTGCAAATCATCTTTTGTGTTTCGGAATCCACTGAATCTCTGATGTTCAGACAAAAATTATCACCGGAAGTATTGGCTGCACTGCCTTGTATAAAACTCCCTCCCCTGCGAAATCGCAAAGAAGATATCCCTCATCTGGTTTCAACCTTCATTAACCGTTTAAAACTGGAAAACCTTAACATAAGCCAACAGCTTTTGGACTCTCTCCAGGCTTATTCCTATCCGGGGAATATCAGCGAACTGTATGGAACACTCAAAAAGATCATTCATCATCATCAGGAAACATTCCCCGGTAACTGGGAAAAGAAAACTATAACCGGTCAATCTCTGCCACAACT
>JAGQVA010000040.1 GCA_020438265.1 Bacteroidota bacterium | reverse complement strand
CCTTATGAAGCAGTTACATTACGAACTGATAAGGACGCGATTTCCCGCAATGCCAAGCGGGAGTATATGAAACTTACCAAGAGATTTCAGAAACGAGTCTTTGACCTGGACGCTGAATTCATGAAAGATCACTTTGGAGAAGAATATCCGGCATCTATTGTCGCATTCCCTACGATCAGATATCAGGACACCTGTTTTGTCATTGAGATTAACCGATACTTCAAAACCGTTTTGGTTAAGCTCGAACTGGGATTCACCAAGGGAGATATCGAGCTCTTACGACAATTCATCAGTACGTATTCTCATCGGCTGTACTGGATGATCAGGCATTATCAATGGCGACCTAACACAAATACCTTACAGATTGGTCTGGACCAGCTCAAAGCTTCTCTGGGATGTGCAGATCAATACGCCAGATTTCAAAATTTCAAAACGCGTGTTTTAGAGCCTATTCAAAAAGAATTTCATGGAACCTGGGTAGAATTTGAATATGATATTGTCAGAGGAGGTAGGGGAGGAGCTGTCAAAGACATCATTTTTAAATTCAGCAATGACTTTGAGCAGACAAAAAAATTAAAACTGGGAGCTGCCTATGAATGGGAACACATCCTGTCAAACTATGGAATTCCCAGCCGGGAAATTATCAAGATCAGACAATGGGTCATTCAGGGAACAGAATTGCAAAACGGTTACCGGTGGAATAGTTATTATGTCTCAGCGGTAATCAAACTGGTCAAAGACACTTACATTCGCAAGAATAAAAACAAACACGCAACTCCGATTAAAAATATTAGCGCTTACCTGTACAAGATACTCCTGGAAGGCTGGTATATTGATCGGGTAGAAGAAATGAGAAAAGCAGGGGCGGAGCCCGTTTCTGCACAATTGGATGTATTCAAGCAACAGATTTTCCAGACAGATGATGATGAGATCCCCGCTAAAGAGATGAAAAAGGAGCCTTACAAAACCTCTTATGAATCATTTAAGGAAATGTATGAACTTCACTGTGAGATTCATCAGGTGAATATTTCCGAAGCCGTTTATGCAGATGAATTGGGGTATGAGATCAGAGGGGATTTTGTAGTAAAGATTAAGGAATAAATGATTCCTCCAATAATAGCAAAGAGCGCGAGATGATTATTGTCTCGCGCTCTTTTTTGATAAAATATCCATTTACCCAAAGAAAGAAATTAAAACCCCGGCAGCAACCGCCGAACCAATGACCCCTGAGATATTGCTGGCCATTGCATATTGGAGAATATGATTTTTGGGATCTTCTTTCAAAGCCAGCTCATTAGCCACTCTGGAAGCCATAGGAACCGCGCTTAGGCCCGTAGCACCGATCAGAGGATTGATTTTCTTCTCGACAAACAAATTGTAAATTTTCACTGCAAAGATTCCTCCAGCTATCGAAATAGCAAAAGCAAGAAATCCACCTACCACAATCATGATTGTTTTATAATTCAGAAAAGCATCTGCTGTCATCGTCGCTCCTACAGAAAGTCCCAGGAAGATGGTAGCAGTATTCATAATCGGACCTGAAGCCACTTTGTGTAACCTTTCCGTAATTGAACCGATTTCCTTAACCAGATTTCCAAAAAGCAGCATTCCAACCAGCGGAACAGAAGAAGGCACTATAATCGCGATGAGCGTTCCAAGTACAATAGGAAAAAGAATTTTAACCGTTCTGATATCCCTGATAGGCACTTTATTGGGGAATTTTTTGTCCATCTCTTTCATATTGATCTTCAGCTCATTCTTCGAAACCGTAAATCTCACCACTAGGGGAATGATTACAGGAACCAAAGCCATGTAAGAGTAAGCAGCAATTGCCACAGGGCCCAATAAATCAGGGGCAAGGATAATTGTCGTATAAATAGCCGTAGGCCCGTCAGCGCCTCCAATAATCCCCAGAGAGGCAGCTTCCGGCAGGGTAAATCCAACCGCCAACGCTCCAAACAGAACTGTAAAAATGCCGATTTGGGCTGCTGCGCCAAAAAACGCCAGGCGAAGATTCCTCAACATGGGGCCGAAGTCAGTTAAGGCTCCCACCCCCATAAAAATTACTGGAGGCAATACTCCGGTCTTAATCAGCATATAATACAGGAAATTCATAATCCCGTATTCCTTCGCAATTTCGAGCAGGGTGAGATGTTCTATATTATTCTCCAGGGTAGCGGGTATGACTCCCATATTCCCTCCGGGGAAATTTGCCAGTAATAACCCAAAGGCAATCGGAACCAGTAAAAGAGGTTCATATTCCTTCCGGATACCCAGATATAACAAAACAAACCCTATGAGCAACATCAAAATCGTCCCGGGAGAGCTGGCAAGTTCTCCCAGTGCTGTCATATCAAACAATTGCTTAATTACTTCCATATTAAACTACCTTAATCAATACATCATCCTCCTCAATGGAAGTAGCATTATCAAAGCATATTTCAACAATTTTACCTGATTGGTCAGCAGAAATAGCGTTATAAACCTTCATTGATTCGATGTAACCGATTACATCTCCTTCCTTAATCACATCTCCGATCTTTACAGGAGTTTCTGATGGTTCTTTGGTTAAATAGAAAACACCTTCAATCGGAGCCGTAATTTCTTTTGCATTCGGATGTGAGGAAGATTCAGAACTATTCTTTTCAACACCATTGGAGCCTGACTGTTTTGTTTCTGCGCTATCATAAGAAACAGTAACTACATATTTTTCACCGTTGACGTCAATATTCATCTTCTTAGGCTGGAATGAAGGAACAGAATTAGTTTCTGCTGTTTTGTTTTCTGTCTCCACCACTCCTTTTCCGGCAGCTTTACGCTTGGCCAGGTCAGCCATAAAATCCGTTTTGGCTTTTCCTGATTTAAAATGGCGATACTGCTCAGGGTGCATGGCCAGTTCCAGTAATTCCTCCTCGTCCTCACCATAATCCCATCCATTTTCATCCATTTCTTTTCTGAATTCATCCAATGCATCAGGATAAAGATCTTGCGGATGACCAGAGAAAAATTCATGACCTTGTTTACTGGCCAGTTCAATCAAATACGGACTGACTTCTCCCGGTACCTTTCCAGAACGCCCCAGAATCATGTCCCAAACGTTATCAGCAATCATGCTCCACCTATCCCTGCCTTTAATCATTTGCATTACATTCATCAAAGCCACATTCTTAACATACTGGCTGTAAGGGGTAACCAGCGGAGGATAACCAAGCTTGGGCCACACATACTCAACTTCCTCAAATAACTTTATAAGCAGATCATCCTGAGTAATTTGAGGTTTATTTCGCTTATTCAGCCAGCTATTTACATTTTTCAGATTATTCTCCAGGTCTGCCATGAGACTACCCATCATTCCTCCGGGAAGGCCAGGGCCAATCAGGAGAGAACTCATATACCGGTTTCGGGGATCTATATAATATCCAAGAAAATCATCAATAAACTCCTGGGTGAGTTTTCGCACCTCCATATATGCCTCCATATTAATCGGAGGTAATTTAAACCCTGCATCTTCCAGCATGGCATGAATGGTCAGGAGATCTGCGTGGCCCGTTCCCCAGGATAATGGCTCCATTCCTACATCGATGATATCAGCACCCGCTCTGGCAGCTTCCAATGCTGAAGCGACGGAAAATCCGGGAGTAGAGTGACCATGATACTGAACCAGAATATTGGGATGTTTGGCCTTGATTCCGGCAATAATTTTCCCCATAGATACAGGGCGACCAATCCCTGCCATATCTTTTACAGCAATTTCATCTGCTCCATGTTCAATCAACTCAAAAGCCATCTTCAGGTAATAGTCCACGGTATGCACTTTGGAAACCGTAATACTCAAAGCTGCCTGGGCAATCATTCCTCCCTCTTTGGCATAAACGATCGAGTCTTTGATATTCCGCACATCATTCAGCCCATCAAAAGACCGGGAAATATCCGTACCCTGTTTCTTTTTCACCTTAAACATGAGCTTGCGCACATCTATGGGTACAGGGCTCATACGAATCCCATTTAACCCTCTTTCAAGCATTTGCGTCTGGATACCCACATCATTGAAGGGCTGTGTCCAATCCCTTACAGCACGGTTGGGGTTTTCACCAAAAAGAAGATTGATTTGCTCAAAGCCACCGCCGTTGGTCTCTACTCGACTAAAACAGCCCATGTCAATAATTGGGCCGGCTACACGGGTAAGTTGGTCTACTCTTGGCATATACTTCCCGGAAGACTGCCACATATCCCGGTAGACCAAACATAACTTGATTTCTCTTGAACTATCTGTTGACATATTCATTTAGGAGATTTGAATCAGTAGTAATTAGTTTATTTTTTCTATTGAAATGATTTTCCCTTTTCCCTGAGTAAGTATTTCTACAGCACCAATGATAGCAGCTAACTTTTCTTCTTCCATACCGTGCTTTTCTGAAGAAACAGAACTTCGCCTGATTGCTTTGTTAGGAACAACCTTCTCTTCCTGATGGAAAGCGTTGACAATACGAATTAATACATTTCCGGAAAGCACAACCAGAGACAAAACGAGGAATATGGTGATCATTCCTACGAATAAGATGAGAAAAGCAGTAGTAAAAGTCTCACTCATGATTAAAATTTTAGCGAATAACGTGTCTTTAAAAGCGAAAAATTGTAAAATTTACACATTTGTCTAAGTAAATCAAACATTTTTGCGATCAACCAAAAACAGGGATTCCTGACGCAGCTTTTCTTTTACAGTTTCCCATATAATCAGATGATTCTATTAGCTCATTTATTCTTATCTGCCAAAGATTCATGATAAGCCTGAGGAAACAAACGCACCATCCTTTTTTCAATATCACTCACAGTAACTCTTCCATCCTGGTTTTCATCAAGACCCCGATTTTGTTGATAGGATTTGGAGGGACTGGCATATAATGTATAACAAGGATCCTGATTTCTCGCTTTAGGGTATAAAACAGCCAGATACAAATCGGTCAAAGATTGATAAGGCCCATATCGGTCTCTGACCATCTCAAAATACCGAAGTACATAATCCAATTGATCGGTTGCTTCCATTTGGGAGAGATTCGCAACTGCTACTCCAAGCTCTTCAGCAGTAGCAGGCATAAACTGAATCAATCCCACAGCCCCGCTGCCTTTCCGGTTAAAAACGTTGGGATCAAATCCGGATTCGGCAAACATAACTGCCATCAGCCAGGAAGCAGGAATTTGTAACCTTCGGGCAATTCTATCCACATTTATAGCAAAACTCTCCGGATAAGGTAATTTCGCTCTTACTTCGTCCATAAGGTATAGTGTTTTTATGCTCTGGTTATGTTCTTTGGGTGATGAAACTTTTTCGCCTGAATGTCCAAACCAGTAATAGGTCATCAGATTGGAGACAATTATCAATAAAATTAACAACCCCTTTTTGAGCTTTTCAGAAGAAATCAGGGGCAAGGTAATTGTAAAAGAGTTTGTGTTTGGCTCTGCAACAGGCGATGGTCTTGGATAAAATTTCATTTTTTCTCAGGTTAAAAATTGGACATAGGCTATCTGTTCAGAAAACTATTCTGTCATGAATGTTAAGCATGTAAAAGGTTGTCCTGATTTTATAGAATCAGGAATGGAATTGGTTTATTTGCTGCAATTGTGAATCTACTCGAAGTACGAAAAAAAATAAAGACGAGGTTGCGCTAAACCCCGCCTTTATGAAGGTATAATCTCTATATGACTGTTTCTCAGGAAGAAAAAAAATCAACAATTTATTGACTCTTTTTCCACGATAGGTTGACTTATAAAAAATCAGTTCTCTAATCCTTAATCATTTTCAGCATTTTCCTTTTTCCTTTATATCTTACTTCTGTCAGATAAACGCCTTTGGCTACTCCTGGCAGAGAAATATTCTGACTTACCTCCATTGATTTCAGATGTAAAATCTGTATTCCTCTGAGATCATAAACAAAGATTTCATAAGGTTCTGTAATCGGTTCTGATAGCTCAACAGCGAAAGACTCTCCAAAAGGATTAGGAGCAATAGATGCCTGCAGGGTATTTTTTCGGGGCAAAATGCTGGAAGGATTATCCACCTCTTCAATCGCAGCCAGAGCATCCAGTTTTCCATGTCCCCAGGAATTATTAGGGACAGCACCAGTAAAAGCATCTGAACGGGCTGTTTGTCTCAGAATATCACGTGCCCTTTGAGGGGTCAGTTCAGGATCGAGTTCAAGCATCAGGGCAAGAACACCTGTTACCAGCGGGCTGGCTGCACTTACCGCATTTTGTAGTCCATATTTTTCTTCTCCATCTTCAATCATCAAAAATCGATACTGGCTATACCAAGTGCCTGGGCTATAACTGGTAAATAACACTTCGCCAGGAGCGGCAACATCAATCCCGATCCGTCCATCCAGAGTTGGTCCCTCACTACTTCCCACCCACAATTCTCCGGGATCTCCTTCATTGATTCGCGCTCTTGAAAAACCATCAATATCGATCCAGATATTTTTCACTACATAATCAGTTGGGGTAATGACATTAAAAGCTGAAGCATAGTCATTGATACTTCCACCTGTTTGAACATAAGTAAGAAATTCATTATTGCGGTTAAAATTAGCCGGATTCAGCGAAGCGGAAAAACTTCCATCAGAAACAGTAGCCCCAATCAGTTTAATCTTAAAAATACCCGTATCCTGAGTAATATCGATCATAAGTTGTCGCTTCCCATTTGTAGCCTGAGAAAAATCCTGATCAGATCCACGGTGGTAATAATTCAGTCCGGTCAAGAACTGATTATCAAACTGACTATTCGCAACAGGACTGACAAAAGGACCGAAAATAGTACCATTCGGTTTTTCAATGATAATATCAAACCGGTCATTTCCTTCATACCAAAGCTCAAATCTCAAGTTTCCCTGGTTACCTTTATGAATTTCTAATGAAGCTGTATCTCCCTGGCTCACCATTCCACTGGCGCGATTGGCTCCACCACCGTCGTCACCCACCCCACAGACAAGTAATCTTCCTGTTGCAGTAAAATCATCCATAGCACGGCAAACCTTACTGGTACCATCTGTTGGCCCTCCAATGGACCCCAGATTCATTAGGGTAACTGATGGCAATCCAAGCTCATCTGTTTTATCAGCAACAAAATCAAGAGCAATTTCCAGGTAATTTGGATCAAAAAATCCATTTTGCCCTGGATGGCTACCAAAAGGGGGGAAGTAGTCAACAAAAGCCTTAACAACAATAATTTTCGCCTTGTGAGCCACGCCCTGATATCTTTTAGACGTAATACCAGAACCGTTTCCGGCAGCAATTCCCGTGGAAGCGGTTCCATGCCCATACCAGTCCATCGTTACAGGAGAGCCTCCGGCAAGCAAGGCATTATTAATTTCCGTAGAATCGAAAATAGTACCTACTCCATAAGGATTATCAGGATCATTCATCCCGGTATTATCGAGCATGTCGAAGATATAGGCAATCCGCGTATTCCCGTTTTCATCAATAAAGTCAGGATGGCGATAATCGACCCCTCTGTCAATAATGGCTACAATTACTCCTTCACCTGAAAGGCCATATTGATTGTAAACATCCAGAATCCGGGTCTCTTTTCGGGTTGAATCCCCAATTCCCATTACATGAGAACTGAAAATGAGAAAAAGTAATAAAATATAAGTGGTCTTTTTTAATAGATTCATCTTCAATGTTTTAGTTAAACTTTATTCCAAATAGATAATGTCATTTGATTCAATAAGTTAACAAGAAGTGCCAATAATTCCCTCCTGATTTGGCCTTTTGAGTGATTTTTTTCATTTTCAGTCTTCACTCATTTTCTCAACTGGGAACTTATGAACACTCTCTCTCCTTTTCCTCATCTGACAGTTTCAACCATTTGTCTCCTTTTCCTTTTTTTCAGTTGCAAACAAAGAACCGTCAATCCGAACTTCGAATCTCAAACGATTGACGATCAGATACAAATTGGTTATGGATTGGGAATCGGGGATGTCAATGGAGATCAAAAACCAGACATTCTATTAGCTGATAAGAAACAATTTGTCTGGTATAGAAATCCCGACTGGGCCAGGTTTGTAATGGTAGACAGTCTCACTGAAAGAGATAATGTGTGTATTGCCGTTCGGGATTTGGACGGGGATGGAAAAGTCGAGGTAGCAGTTGGTGCGCAATGGAACCCAGGGGAAACTTCTGATTCATTAGCCTCTGGCTCTGTTCATTATCTGATAAGACCCGAAGATCCGACAGGTTTATGGACTCCTGTAAAACTGTACCATGAGCCAACCATTCACCGAATGAAATGGATACAAACCTCTGATGGCAGCTATTATCTCACGGTTTTGCCCTTGCATGGAGTTGGCAATCAACAAGGAGAAGGCAATCCCGTAAATCTTCTCTCCTTTCGTTTCCCAAAAGATCCTCGTGGTACATGGGAAAAGCAGATTGTATCTACGGAAATGCATCTTACCCATAATTTTGACATACAACCAGGTGTGCAAGGGGAGTATATGCTCATTGGTGGGAAAGAAGGAATAAGAACAGTTTTATTTGAGAACGGCACCTGGGTTTTAAAGGAAAAACCGGTTAATAAAAACCAGGCCTTCGGAGAAGTTCAAATGGGATATTTAAAAAATGGTTATCCTTTTATCGCCGGGGTAGAACCCATGCATGGAAATATTCTTTCCGTTTTTAATGCCGGAGATGAAAACACGAGAACCGTTTTGTCAGAAGATCTCAATCAAGGGCATGCACTCGCCTGTGGTGATTTGTTGGATCGGGGAGAAGATCAAATTATCGTTGGCTGGAGAAATCCGAACTCTGAGGAAAAGGTGGGAATAAAATTGTTTATCCGGGAGGAATACGGGAAATGGGAGGGGCACTGGATTGATGATAATCAAATGGCCTGTGAGGACTTAAAAGTGGCCGATCTCAATGGAGATGGCCACCTGGATATCATTGCTGCCGGAAGGGCAACTCAAAATTTGAACATTTACTGGAATCGATCTTTTGACTAATCTTTCTGGGTAGTTCCTTTCCATATATCCGTTCTGAAAGGACTGGCAGGCAAGCCCTCCTGATTATACAAATTGGCATCTTCAGGATTATCCGCCCAGGCATATCTGACCGCTACCGGATTGGGGACTTCCTCACTCCAAACCATAATCTTTCCGTCCTCAATGATGGCCTTAGCCCATACAAACTTTTTATCATCTCCAGCAATAGAAAAACCTCTGAGATAGCCGTATTTATCTTTTGCCATCAGGCCAGAACCAACATTCTCAAATTCCAGGATGATTCTACCACCAGTTTTATACATAGACTTATAAAAAGGTCCGGAATGAACCACATCTTTCCCATAAGCAATTTTCTGGGCACTCAACGCCAACCTCAACCCCACATCCTGTTTGTTGCGAGGGTGAATATCATTTGCTACCCCAATGTCAATGGCAACTGCCATTCCGGTATTGTGAAGATTCAGGGTTTTTAACTGGGCTTCCCTTAATTCTGCCCATTCACTTTCTCCCGGCATGTCTTTCGCTTCCATAAAATTAGCTAATTGGACAAATAAAAACGGGAAATCGCGATTCCAGTGATTTCGCCAATCCTGAATCATAGTTGGGAACAAAGTCTGATATTGATAAGCTCTTGAGGCATTGGATTCTCCCTGATACCAGATGGCTCCCTGCATTGCATAAGGAATGATCGGATTTAACATCCCATTAAAGAGTAGGGTAGGGGCATCATTTGGCCCCAAGGGTGCCAATTGCAACTTCAGGTCAACCGGACTAATTCTGTATTTCCAGGTTCCATCAAGCGGAATGGATGAAGGGCCGGAGACAAGCTTTAACTGGTCCTTCTTCCCCCAGATTCCACCACCGCCCTGATAATCTTCGACCCTGACTGTAATCACATTACGACCCGGGAGAAGGACATTCTCAGGAATTGTGTAAATCCGATCCTCATTATACTGATTATGAGTTTCTCCTACTTTCACTCCATTAACCCATGTAATATCACTATCATCAATAGGCCCCAGATGTAATTCTCCCCCTGTTTGGGCTATTAAACCAGAAACGATAATCTCTCTCCGAAACCATACGACTCCATCCAGGCCTTTCAAACCTGCATTTTCCCATAAAGCGGGAAGGTTCATTTCTTTCCAGGATGCATCATCGAGGCTAAGATCAGCCCAAAGCGCTTTTCCATCTACCAGCCCTCCTTCTGTGCCATCTACTCCTGTCAATAAAGCATCAAATTTTGCTTTTTGCTCTCGTTCCATCGCTTCCATACGCTCTTGACTCAAATGATCAATAGAGTTTTCAAAACCTTCAACCTGGGTTATCGCTTTTCCACTTGTCCAGGTTTCGATATTGGTACCTCCCCAGTTGGTGCTAATCAGTCCGATTGGTACATCCAGTTTTTGATGCAATTCTCTTCCAAAGAAATAACCTACAGCAGAGAATGCACCGATAGACTCCGGGGTACATTCTTTCCATTCACCAGCCTCAATATCTTCCTGAGGGCTAAAGGCAACCTTATGAGGTATATCAAACAATCGGATATAGGGATAATTAGCCTGTCGTATTTCTTTTTCGGCATCATTGGAGGCAGCAACCGACCATTCCATATTTGATTGTCCGGAACATATCCAAACTTCACCAATCATAACATCAGTCAACTTAATGCGGTCCTCTTTACCATAAATCAGCATTTCATAAGGACCACCTTCGTTCATTTCCGGTAGATCTACCCGCCACTTTCCATCCCGGTCAGCTCGGGTAGTAAGCGTGTGGTGTAAAAAAGAAACGGTAATTTTTTCACGTTTTTTGGCCCAACCCCAAATGGGTACAGTCTGGTGTCTTTGAACTACCATATGATTGCCAATAATTTGAGGAAGTTTGATTTGAGCCTGGGAGGGTAAAGCAAGAAGACTGAAAAAAAGAGCGATAATTACAGGACAAGTTTTAGAGAAGGATGCTTCATTAGGAAATATCATTGAGAATGATTTTATATTAATCCACTTTAAAGATAAAAAAGTAATTTTAAAAGATAATTAGATTATCCGTAATTTCGAGGTATTGTTCAAAGCTATGCAATCAGCAGAAATCTATAAAAGGGAGATTGATCTGGTCCGATTTGCCATTGAGACTTATGGGTTTCAGGTGAATAAGAAAAAATCTTCCAAACGTCAGATTGTTTTGCATAGTGCTCAGGATAAAATCATCATTTCCCGAAATCCGGAAGGACAATACTGGTATTTCAATCCCGCAAACAGTAAAGATAAAGGTACAATTATCGATTTTGTCCTTCATCGAAACCAGAATAATCAGGAAGAAACATGGGAAGTATTAGAGCAGTATATCAAACAAACTGAAAAATACCCGGATTCAATTGAAATTCCAGCTCAGCCTCAAACTCACACTTTTTCATACTCTCCACTTTCTGATTCCTACTACCTTGAAAAAAGAGGTATTTCAATAAGAACGATCTTTTCCCCCGAGTTTAACCAACGAATCTTTAATCATATTCATACTATTGGAGCAAAGCAATTTGTCAATACTGCCTTCCCTCTTTACCTTAATAAGAAAATCGTCGGGTTGGAGCTAAAAAACACTCATTATCATGGATATGCTCCTGGCTCAATGAAATCTCTGGGTTTATGGGTTTCTAATTTTGAACACCTTAAGCCAGATCATTCAGTCAAATGGGTCATTACTGAAAGTGGAGTTGACTGTTTGTCCTTTCACCAACTTTTTCCACCCGATAACACTGAAAAGCGCGTCTATATCAGTACAGGCGGGGTAATTACAAAAGGGCAATTAGATGAAATTCAACATCTTGTTTCAAAATTTTCCGACAGTTCTATCATTCTGGCTAATGATAAAGATTTGGCTGGGGCCAAACAAAATATTCAAATACTTGGCCAGATAGAACTGAATCAAAAAAGCAAAAGGTTTAAATGCTGGACTTCTCAGGATGAAAATAATACAAGCCTGTTGTATATCGAAATCACAAAAGGAGAACACGACCTGGTTTTTGAGTCAAATACGATGGCAAAATTGTTCAGCAAAGACCAGCAACTGGAAGTATCGGAAGAAAATATTACTATTCAGCAAAATGACAATATAGCCATACTTGAAATCCCCCTTTCTACAAAAATGATCGCACTAGAACGATTAGAAACCATTATTCCAGCGATAAGAGGGATCAAAAAGCTAATAAAGGTTCAAAAGCCTAAAAACAAGGATTTTAATGATGACTTGATTCAGTCTTTCCAAAAGAACCCAAATACATGATGCCGCCCCTGGATTTTTTTGGGAGCGGCAATCATACGGCTTATCAGAAGCCAATAAACAAACACACGTATTTTCAATCAGGCACTAATTCTCTGGGAATGCCCGATTTGTCAATTTCCCAGGTATTAAAAGCACCATCTCCGTCAAAATCAGTAATTGCTGTCGCTCTTGCGAGATAGTTTTCACGATCTGCCTTTACAATTTCTATCCTGTAATGAGCAGTCCCATCTTCCTGACTGACCAGTTTAGCATGCTCATAACCCAGTGCCTGAAAATGATCACTAAAGGAAAAACGCTGCATAAAGTAAGCATCTTCCAGTTTGGCCAGATGGCGAAGGTTCGTTTTCGCCTCAATTGCATGCGTTCGGGCAAAAATGGGCTTCAATACAGGAAACGAGAGCAATAACAAAATTCCCAGAATCGCCAGGACCACTAACAACTCCGTTAGTGTCATCCCTGAAAAAGTAATTCGAATTTTCATATTCTGGTAATTAAGGAGTTTCGGCTCTGGGAGGAGATAAATAATGAAACGGGCCTCCTTCTACAAGCAGCTTTACAGGTAAAAGTTTTATTGGCTTTTCCTCTGGCTGCAATTTGTTTGCATACATTTTTTGCGGAGCCAGAAAGGCTGGAATAACTGGTAAGAAATCTTCATTCTTTAGCCTTTCCTGCGAAAAATAGCTTCTTGTAAACTGATTATTATCAGTAAAAGCCTCATTTAACTCTACAATTAGCTGAGTAGCTTCAGCCTGAAGTTTGGATAAAATCTGATAAGAATTTTGAGTTAAATGTGGTGAATGAAAGGTCTGATTTACCCACAGGAAAATGGTCCCGACCAGAGACATAATCATCATTGCCTCCATCATCGTGAAAGCATAAATCGTGGGATTTTGCATGGTTTTCATGGTTTTATTGTCTTAAAGTGGTGAAAAAATAATAATTGGTGTGCAAAAAAATATTCCAGGATTTGAGGAAAGGAGGATTCATAAAACCCTCCTTTCAAAACAATCCATGAAATACGAAAGAACGATTTGTAACTCTTTTGATTTTAAGGAGTCCTGGCAGATTAGCCAGTAGATCCTATTCTTGATTCACCTGATAGGTTATATGAATCAAACTCGATATTTGGTACAATTGGGAACTTCGTATGGAAGTCCGGATTTGTGGAGAACGATGTATTTTTCATGATTATGCTTAATTGTTCAATTTCTAATATTTAAAAGTCATTCCTACATTAACGGAAAATGCTATCTATCCTCTTCCTCAGTTTCACAACAGTCGCAAACGGAGACAAAAAGGTCTGACTCTTTTGTCATGATAAAATGAAGGGTTTCTTTTTCGTTGGACAGGATTATATAACCACCTGCATGAACAGTTATTTCGTAATCCTCTTTTTGATTACTCACTTTACCGGTATACCAGCATTTGTACTGATAACACCTTTGATAACTTTCCATTCCGGAAACCTCTTCGAACGACTTTAGCAAGTTTCGGAGAGTGCTTTCAGGAAAAAACCATTCTGCACAATTATTATCCTTAACTTCTCGTTTCAGACTTTCTTTCAAGTATAAATTATGATATCCTATGGGGATACCTTTATCCGATTTTATTGTTGATTGACTCTGGTCGTTCATAGCCTGATTTGAGGAACTAGTTGTGCAACCTGCTATGAAAAATACAAGAATGAGAATTTTTAGATACATAGTGTTTAATATTGATAGTAAAAATTTCGGCTTCTCTCTGCTTGTTTGTGGATTTCAAATATTTCTGATTCAAGATCTGTGTTTGAAACTATGGGGAACATACAAGAAACTTAACATTAGGAGAATGATCTATTTTCAACGTTATAGTCAAACTAATTAAGAATCGATGGATTGATATATTTCAATAAAAACATTGATTTGCTGGGAGTCGGATAGGGATGAAAGGTAATTAAGGGTTTTTAACCACGCTTCCGAAATTTGATATGAGGACATACTATTTACGTCCTGATTTTCAATCAAAATTTCGCTTTTTATGAAATTTTGAAATTCTTCAATTTGAAATAACTGATAAATAAATTCATCCTGACTAAAACTCCTAAATTGAGAGAAAACCTTATATTGTAATCTTCCCCGACACCAGTAATTAATTCTCTGCAAATAGTTCTTTTGCAGGTTTTCTTCTATTTTATTAAAATCGTTATCCAGTTGTCTAATCAGATTCTTTTGAAGACTTTTATCCAAAGTAGATAGTTTTTTTTCAAGCATATCCCATTGGATATTGGAAAGTCCTTCTTTTTTCCAACCTTCGGGAACAGGAATTTCTTCTATTGAAATAACAGCAGCAAAAACATAATAGCCATAAAGATCATGTAATTCTAATATACTTTTATCAATCTTTGGTCCAGTGTACATTGTCTTAACATTCCTGGCAATACTATTTGTGCCAATTAAGAGTGCAATCGAAAGAATGCATGTTAATTTTAATCCTCTATTCATTTGTGTACTAATCATATTATATTGTTTTAATATTGAGTGATATAAAAATTCTTTTAGGGGCGTTTCATTCTCTGAACTCATACTTCTTCCATTCTTGTCGAACAATCCCCAGATTGCTAACAAGAGCTAGCAATCTAGGTTCGGTTAAATTATTCCTCTTCTCTTTCAGCTGATTCATTTTTCTTAATTATTCCCTCTCGAATCAGATACTTAATTATTCCTTCTCCTATTTGTTCTCCTATTTTGGGAGCATTATCTAGCATCTTATTCAGATCCTCATCATTTGTAATGAACCCAGCTTCAATCAAAACAGAAGGGCCATTAGTAAAATTATTAAGAACATATAAACCTCTTTTCTGAGTTCCATTTCCACGAATATTCATTACCTTCTGAGTACTCGCAATGTTCTCTGCCAGCTTTTCCGATTCATCATTATTAAACAATACAGAAAACCCACTGGCATTTTCATTATTTGCGGCGTTAATATGAACACTTACGAACATAGTTGAATTTTCTGCAGCATCAATTCTCCATTTTAATCTCTTGTTTGTTCCCACATCGATATCTCCATCTCTTGTCAAAGCGGTTCCAATTCCCACTTCCTCTAACTTATTATTAAGGCCCATTGAAATACTTAGCGCTAAATCTTTTTCATTTACATCTCCTTTAGGTGAAATAGCCCCAGGATCAATCTGATTATTACTACTGTGCTTATCTCCATGTCCAGGATCAACCATTATACTTGGTTTTCTATTGGGTATTTGAGCAACAAACTGACTTTTTCCTGTATTAGGATTAAATCCTTCTAAGCCATCCAGATCTATATTATTTCCAGGGTTATTTCCTGCATATTGAAAGGTAGAAAGGTATGCAAAATCCTCAGCCAAAGGATCCACACTCACAAAACGCCCCACATCTGCCATATACCACCTGAATCCATAGTCATACCAACCCAGATCAAGCTCTTCTTCCAGTTCTTTGCCATTGTACAAATAATCATTTTTGAGGCCGCTTTGATACGAAAGTCCTCCCAGACGCATTCCAAATGGATAATAATGATCTTCCTGAAGTAGTTCCGGGGAGCCATTTCCATCGGCATGAAAGCTCAACCTTACATTGCCTAAATGATCCTTCAGGTTGTATTGAAAATCAAATCCATCGGCATCTACCATAACCCGCCCTTCTTCATGACCGAAGTAAGCCAATACTGTATCCAGGTAAACAAAACCCATTACATAATCCTTCTGTGTAGAATTAGACGCAGAAACCTT
>JAGQVA010000418.1 GCA_020438265.1 Bacteroidota bacterium | reverse complement strand
GAATGATACCAGGGTTTGAGTTGGTGCTTACGTACATCCTCAACGACCTGATGCCAAAGCCCTTCGGCATCACCCAGGAAAACAGAGTCAGCATGTTCGGCAACTTCTTCAGGAATCAATTTTGCATGAATTCCTCCCATAATCACCGGCACGCCTCTTTTCCTGTATTCACTGGCTATTTCATAAGATCTCCTGGCGGTAAAGGTCTCCACCGTAATCGCCACCAGATCGGTAGGATCATCGAAAGGCACTTCTTCCATCCGGTCATCGTAAAATGCGATCTCTACATCCGGAGGGGTCAAAGCCGCCAAAACGCCGATCTGCAAAGGTTCCATTCGGGCTTCATCTACGAATGGACTACCTCCTCCCAAACGGCCTATTTTAGGTTTGATGAAGGTGATATGCATGGCTGTCGGTTTTGATGATTTCACTATTAAAATCTCCCAGGTTTGTACCTTGTTTGCGCAAAATTTCACGTCTTGAAACCAGGTTGGCCTGCAAGAAAATAGCCAGGTTAAATAGATTTCTGCTGTTACTCTGGAAGTTAAGGGCCCGGGAAAAAATCGAACTATATTGATAAAAAGATCTTTTGAGCCTGAATACCCCTTCTTCCAATTGTTCCGGTGTCATCCTTTTGGGCTGGAAAATGGTTTTCCCGTATTTGAATTCCGGATCCAGCCACCAGTTGTCGTAAAGAAGCCGACCTTCCTTTTTCAACCGGTCATATAATTTTGAGCCCGGTGTCGGCATCAGTGGATTAAAGTTAGCAATAAAAAGCTTCTGTTGTAAGGCAAATTCCAGTGCAGGATCAAAAGAATTAACCGTGTCATTATCATAACCAAAGACAAAGGTTCCGTAGATCATGATGCCGTTATCGTAAAACTTTTTAATCGCAGTCGCATAATCGCCATCCTTGATATTCCACTTTTTCTTCATCTGAATCAGGTTCTGCGTATCCAGAGATTCAAAGCCAATCAGGGCAACTATACAGCCACTTTTTGCCATTAATTCTACAAGCTCTGTATTCTTTGCCACATCAATGCTTACCTGGCAAGACCAGCGAACATTAAGCGATACCAATCCCTCCAGCAATTCCCGGGTGCGTTCTTCATTTCCCAATAAATTATCATCCACAAAAAAGATCAAATCAGTATCCAGTGCTTCTATTTCTGCCAGCACCTCTTTGACTGGTCTTTGCCTCAAATTGCGTCCGTAAAAGGCGTGAATAGAACAAAAATCACAAGCAAAACGGCATCCGCGACTGAACTGGACCGGAGTGATGCGAGCGTATTTTTTTCCTTTAAAAATGCCCCGGTCATATTTTATTCCATCCAGACAGCCCTGAGAATCATTGGTATAGATCTTCTTTAATTGCTTTAGACGAGCATCTTCAATGACTTGCGGCCATACGTCTTCTGCATCTCCGATGACAACAGCATCGGCAAACCTTAAAGCTTCATCGGGCAGAAAAGTAGGATGATAGCCTCCCACAACCACGGGTATGCCTCGTTGTCGAAACTTACCCGCAATCTGGTAAGACCTGGCTGCAGTAAAGGATTCTACAGAAATGGCCACCAAATCTGTCTGGATGTTGAAGTTAATCGGAGCCAAACGTTCGTCCATAAAGAGGATTTCCACATCTGGCGGAGTCAGGCCATATAAGATCGCAAAGGCCAAAGGTTGCATGGCATCCGTAGATCTCATATCGCTAAAATTTGGTCTGATATAAGTGATATGCATGGTGATAGGGTATCAGGAAAACTAAATATCCTAATTATGTCCTACCAGGGCCAATGATATTTGTCATTTTGAAAAGAGACCTAATCCTTAGGAGGGGAAATTGAATTGGGTCTCATAGGCAAACTTAATATTGAATTTATTAGATCTGTCAACTATCAAAAAGAGAATCCAGGGTCAGAACCTTATCAATAATACTAAGGCTATGTGAATTTTGCTTTATTCCAAAAGGGCTAATAAAAGTCCAGAGAATCAATTTATTAGAATTGACAGTTTCCTGGAATACTTGTTTTTTGGTCAATAATGAATCAGCGTATGATCTGGTCATAACAAATTCCTTTTCATAGAACTTAATCTCAAATAGATTAATTACCTGGTCTTTACGATCTAAAACCAGATCAATCTGTGCACCAGGACTTTCCTCTGTTCCTTTTTTGAAAAACGAAGAAGAAATGGAATAAACTCCCCCAATGCTTAGGGCTTTTTTTATCTGTTCCAGATGCTTAATGCAAATACTTTCAAATGTATACCCACTCCATATTTTATAGCTCTGGGTTTGACTCAGTTGCTGCCAGGTATCATTTCCTTCATAAATATTCTTTTCAATAAAATGTAGGTAGAAAAGGGAATATTCATCTGTCAACCGATATAGCCTGTTTCTCTTCTTTTTCCCATAAGCATAATAAGCAGAAATAAACCCCGATTGCTCTAATTCTTGTAAAACCTTTGTCAAGGTGCCGCCATTTTTAAGTCCAGACTTTGTGATGATTTCCAGACGAGACATACCTTGTCTTTTTGTTGCTAAAGCTCTGATTACGGAAATATGGTTCTCTGATTTTTCAAATAATGCCGGATAAAGTTTTGAAAATTCATCTCTTAACAGTCCTCCCTCGGCAAAACAAATATCATTAATATTTTGGGTAGCGCTTTTACCAGCTTCCACTTCTTTTAAATAATGGGGAATTCCTCCTAAAGCCATATAAATGTGGATAATATGATTCCGATTCAAAGAGATATTCCTGCTTTGAAAATATTCCTCTGTTTCCGAAAGAGTAAATGGTCTCAGATTGATTCGGCGAGTAATTCGATTATGTAAACCTCCTGTATGATTAACTACCTTTTGCACCATCCATGAAGCTGCCGAACCACAGATAACTACCACAATGTTTTGGTCAACAGCCCAGCTATTCCAAAAGAAACTTAATCCCTGAAGAAAATCTGATTTATGTGTAGCCATCCAGGGCACTTCATCAAAAAAAACGACGTATTTTTCCTTGAGATCAAGCTCTCTCAGATAGTCAATAAGCATGGTAAATCCACGGAACCAGTTCTGTGGAGTTTTTAAAGGCTCTTCTCTTTCTTTCAGCAATGACAAACGATAAGCAAAGTTTTCCAATTGCCTTTCACTGGTTGCATTTTGAATACCAGTCATTTGAAACTGAATCTGATCTTGATAAACTGATTTTATGAGAAATGTCTTACCTACCCTTCTTCGTCCTATTACAGCAACCATTTCAGCCTCAGCAGAAGCTAAAGCCTTTTGCAAAATATCTATTTCCTTCTTTCGACCAACAAAAATATTATTACTTCCCATAATTATTCCCAGCTTTATCTATACTAAGATACAAAATTAAAGCTGAGGATAAAATTATTCCCAGCTTTAACCTTCAAATTCAACCAGGATAAAGCTGACGATAATTTCATAAACTTCTTACTTATTCTTTTTTATGACCAGTTTTTCCGACGATTCGCCTTTTTCTCGCTTTTAATCTTTTTGTCCTTAAGGCGCTTTTCCTTTACAGAACGGGGAATGTTGGTTTTCTTTCGCTTTTTGGCAGGCGTCAGGGCTTGTTTTACAAGATGGAAAAATCGCTCAGTGACGATTTCCTTGTTTTTGAGCTGGGAGCGGGTTTCGTCGCAGGAAAGTTGTAATAGTCCTTCCTGACTGATTTGATTGCGGAGTTTTTCGCTAATAACTGTCTTTTGATAATCAGTAAGCAATTGGGATTTTTCAACTTCAAACTGCAAATGGGCTTTGGTAGAGACCTTGTTTACGTTCTGACCGCCTTTTCCTCCACTACGGGAAAAGGTAAAATTTAGCTCGGATTCAAGGTCAGTTACTTTCATGACAAAGCAGATTTTAATATTCTTTTCGTTTATTTATCGAGTACTCTTTTACCCACTCGCACAAATTCATCTTTATGAGATTTCAACTTTTAACCCTCACCCTGATTTTGTCTCTCATCATTTCCTTTTCTTCAGGACAAAATCCTCCCGGGAAAAATACACAAACATCCATTAAGTTAAAAAATCAAACTTCCCGCCCCGGCGTCTATACGACACAAATCAACACCCAAAATCTGATTCCAGTCATTCGGTCTGTTGAGACTTCTATCCCCGTTTTTATCGGCTATTCGCAAAAAGCGATTTACAGAAATTCAAGCGCATTTAACCAAATTATTGAAATCGGATCATTCGCTGAATATGAGCAAATTTTTGGCGAAAGCACGCAACAATTCTACCTGTGGGAATCCGTCAAATTATTCTATGAAAATGGTGGCGGGAAATGTTTTATTATTTCAGTTGGCTCTACAAATAGCTCCTTACAAAGATCCAGCCTTGAAAAAGGCCTTCAAATCAGCCGGAAAGCCAATGCACAATTGGTTTTGGTTCCCGACGCAGTAGGATTGCCAGCTAATGATTTTTACCAAATTCAAAATTCCATGCTATCGGTTTGTGCGAAAATGAAGGATCGTTTTGCCATTCTCAATACGCTGAAACCTGGTAGTAATGTACAAAATGATATCCAGGATTTTCGCGCTCATACTTCTGGAAATGATCTAGGTTATGGCGCAGTTTATTATCCATGGTTAATAACAAATAGCAACCAAACGATACCTCCATCCGGTGCAGTCGCAGGTATCATTGCACAGAATGACCGAAATAAGGGTGTTTGGAAAGCTCCGGCAAATATAAGTTTAAGAGGCATTCAGGGATTGACGAATGCGCTTAACTCAGCTCAGCGAGACATGTTAAATGTAAGTCCAGGCGATGGAAAGTCCATCAATTCTATTGTAACATTTTCGGGAAAAGGAATTGTCGTTTGGGGAGCGCGCACCCTTGCGGGCAATGATAATGAATGGAGGTATATTTCGGCCAGACGTCTGGGGATCATGATAGAAAACTCGATTCAACAGGGAATCCAATGGGTTTCTTCCAAGCCGAATGACGCCAATCTTTGGACCCAAATTGAAACTCAGATTTCCAATTATCTGACTGGCCTTTGGAGAGACGGGGCTCTGGTTGGGACTAAGCCGGAACACGCTTTTTTTGTAAAATGTGGGCTGAATAAAACCATGACTGCTCAGGACATATCGCAAGGAAAACTCATTATTCAGATTGGATTATCGATGGTAAGACCAGCGGAATTTACTGTTATGAGTATTGAAAAAAGGGTGAATTAGAGAATAATGGGTTGATGATTGATAAAAATTGCTCTTCTATCCCGGGAGTCTTCCTGCACCTTTACAAAGAGCACTTATTACGTTTCATCACCCAGAACTATAAACTTCAGAAAGTTTACCCATCT
>JAGQVA010000417.1 GCA_020438265.1 Bacteroidota bacterium | reverse complement strand
CCGAGGGACTTACAAATGTAGCTTTAAAACCCACTTTTGCGTGGTCTACGATTCCTGGAGCAGATGAATATCAACTTGAAATTGCTACTCATCCGGATTTTAACACAAGTTCTGTTATTCTCAGTCAAAACGGAATTACAACCAATTCCTATGAAATTCAATCTAATCTCGCGTCTCTGGAAGTCTATTACTGGAGAGTCAAAGGCGTAAATTTTTGTGGTTCAGGTCCTTATTCTATCACTTATGCTTTTCAAACAGGGGGATTTGCCTGTGAACTCGTTTCCAGCACAAATGTCCCCGTAACCATTCCTCCATTTGGCGCACCCAATACAGTAACCTCGACGATCAACTTTATCCCTTCTTTCAATATTTCAGACCTGAATGTCATTGGGTTGGACATTGAACATAGCTGGGTCAATGACCTGAAAGTAGTGCTATCCAGTTCTTCAGGAACTACTGTTACCCTCTTCGAAAATATTTGTCCAAACGGAGATGAAGATTTCAACTTAAATCTGGATGATGAGGCCAATCCCGGTCCATTTCCCTGTCCGCCTACAGGCGGAGGCACGTATCAGCCAGCGGGCAATTTATCAGACTTCGACGGTGAACCAAGTCAGGGAGTCTGGACCCTCAGCATTACCGATTCTGATAATTTTGACGGAGGCCGTCTGCAGGCATGGTCCCTGGAAATTTGCCCGGAAGCCCAACCTGTAGCAGGACCATCCATCCTTACAAATCTCCCTTTAACTGTCTCGCAATGGCACCAGGAAAATATCACAAACAGCTTTCTTGAAGCAACTGATACCAGTAGCACTCCCGACCAACTCGTCTTTACCCTCATTACCCTTCCACAAAATGGATTTGTAGAATTTGATGGAGTAACCATTGCTATCGGGGATACTTTTACCCAGGCCGATATCAATAATAACCGGGTCAGATACCAGCATAATGGAACTGCTACCAGTTCGGACGAATTTAAGTTTACTGTTGAAAATAAAAACGGAGGATGGTTGGGCGTACCCATCTTTAAGGTAAACATTACTCAGACGACAGATTTGAATCCGGAACTGAGTCCTTTTCAGGTAAAGATTTATCCGAATCCGGCTTCAGAGCAAGTTTCATTGGAATTCACACAGCCTCATTCGAGTGATATTGAAATTAGCCTTTTATCCATTCAGGGACAGGAATTAGGCAAAAAATATCTATCCCCAAATAATTCAGAAAAAATTGTCAACTGGCAAATAAATCACTTGCCTTCGGGAATGTATTTATTCCAGATTAAGTCAAACAAACATATCACTTTAAAGAAAGTTTTTATTAATCATTAATTCTCAAATCAAACATTATATTTAATTACATGAAATTATTATGGCGTACCTTAGTCCTGAGCCTGCTATTTGCCGGACAGGATATGGTATATAGTCAGGGAGCAAATAATCCCTGGCAAAAAATAGATGAGACCTCAATTGTAAATGCTGCAGAACGCGTTACGATTCCAGGCAAATACAAAACGTTTAGACTGAATAAATCCGCTTTGGAGGGTCAGTTGAGTCGGGCTCCAATGGAATTTACACAGCTGGCAAAAACCAGTTCGCCAATTGTCAAACTACCCATGCCAGACGGGAGCTTTCAACGCTTTAAGGTTGTAGAATCTCCTATTATGGAGGCTGGACTGGCGCAAAAGTTTCCAGAAATTAAAACCTATTCAGGACAGGGAATCGACGACCCTTCTGCAACGGTAAGAATGGACGTTAACCCAAAAGGATTCCATGCAATCATTCTCAATAAAGACGGAGATATCTATATCGATCCTTATGCTAAAAACAGCAAAACAGAACTCATCAGCTATTATGGAAAAGATCACCAGCGGGCAAATCTGGTCAATAATTTTTCCTGTGATGTTTTGGGTGAAGCTGAGGACTTAGGTAACCACGGATATTCTGCTACAGAATCATCAGGAGATCAACTCAGGACTTATCGACTGGCTGTGGCAACTACGGGAGAATTCACTGCCTATCACGGAGGTACTGTTTCTGGCGCTTTAGGAGCAGTAGTAACAATCATCAATCGGGTCAATAGCATTTATGAAAAAGAAGTTGCAGCAAGACTGATATTAATCGCCAATAATAACCTGATTATTTATACCAGTTCGACCTCAGATCCTTACACAAATAATAATAATGCTACCATGCTGAATCAAAACCAGAATAATCTGGCTTCAGTAATTGGATTAAATAATTTTGATGTAGGTCATGTATTTGGAACTTTAGGAGGAGGAATTGCCCAGTTACAGTCTCTTTGCAGAATGAACGCCAAAGGCCGTGGAGCTTCTTCAGACCCTACTCCTGTAGGAGACGCTTTTACTGTCAGAGTTGTCTGTCATGAATTTGGGCACCAGTTTGGTGCCAATCACACTTTTAATGGAGATATTGGAGGATGTAATGGCAACCGGAATGGAGGCACTGCCTATGAGCCTGGTAGTGGCAGTACGATCATGTCTTATGCAGGTCTTTGTGGCACCCAAAACGTTGCCACTGTTACCTCTCCTTATTTCCATACCAATAGCTATGAAGAAATCACTGATTATACTCGCTTTGGAGCAGGAAATAACTGTGCGACTATTATTAACACAGGAAATAATGCTCCCGTTGTAACTGTTGGAACGGGTGGATTTGTGATTCCTATTGAAACTCCTTTCACCTTAAGAGGAATGGCAACTGATCCTGACAATGACACACTTACCTATTGTTGGGAGCAGTATAATTTAGGGCAATCAGGCGCTCCCAATACTCCTGTTGGAAATGCTCCTTCTTTTCGGTCTTTTCCTCCGGTAGAAATTCCGGAAAGAACTTTCCCTCAGATTTCTATCGTGGTAAACGGAGGAACTAGTAATAGTGAGATATTGCCTACGTATTCAAGATCTTTCCTTTTTCGCCTTACGGCACGGGATAATCGCGTGGCTGGCGGAGGAGTAGATTTTGAAGAAATTGGATTTACCGCCACTGACCAGGCAGGGCCTTTCAGGGTTACGTACCCCAACAATGGTGCAACATGGCTGGCTGAAAGCTGGCAGACCATTACCTGGGACCCGGCTAATACCAATTTGCCTCCGGTAAATTGTTTTAAGGTGAATGTATTGCTCTCAACTGACGGAGGGTTTACCTATCCGATTACTGTTGCATCAGACCTTCCCAATACCGGTTCTGCTGTCATTAAAGTTCCTAATGTACCAGGGTTTGGAAATCGTATCCGGATCGAAGCTGCTGATAATATTTTCTTTGACATTACAGATGAAAATATCGATATCATTGCTGCGGGCGCTCCGGGTTTTGCCTATTTTACCCAGGAAGTTTTAAAAGGGGATTGTGCACCCAATGATATAAACTTTAGCATTGTTACCAGTTCGCTTCAGGGATTTTCCAACATGATTAGTCTGAATACAACTAACCTGCCTGCAGGAGCGACAGCCTCTTTCACTAAAAATACTATTAGCCCGAATGATACCACTCAGCTTACCATTTCTAATACAGGAAGTGTAACTCCAGGTATTTATCATTTCCAGGTAATTGGCACAGCAACTTCCGGAGAAACGGAAATACTAAACTTGAGTGTGGATATTCAGAATTCTGTCCCTAATTCCGTAGCCCTGGGTTCACCACTCAATGGAGCCTCCAATTTAACAACATTACCTACCTTCTTTTGGGTTCCTTTCCCCGGAGAAAACCAGTATTTGTTTGAGGTTGCAACCAATCCATCTTTTGGGAGCAGTACGATTTTATCAACTCTGCGTGACACAAACTTCTACACCTTTACCACTCCACTAAATCTGCTTACTCCCTATTTCTGGAGAGTAACTGCAAGTAATGTTTGCGGGCAGGGAGAATCTTCTGTTACAAGAGCTTTTCAGACCACAACTCAAGGTAATCCACCAACTGTTCCGGAAGTTATTACCAACCTTCCTTTGAATGTCATTCAATGGCAAAATGAAATAATATCTAACTCCTTTTTAGAGGTTACAGATGGTACGTCTTCAGCAGGTGATCTGATCTACACACTGGTTTCAGCACCACAGAACGGGTTTGTGGAATTAAGTAACCAGGCTATTTCGGTGGGAGAAACCTTTACTCAAAATGATATTCGCTCTTAAGTAGGGTACGGGGGATTTGAAAAATCCCCAAAAAATCGTTCTTTGTTTTTATGAAGCTCAATATACTGAATCTGGTAACGGATGAAAAATGCTACACTTATCTACGGGCAGTCCGTTGGGAATCTGGGATTTTGTGTCCCCAATGCCAAGGAAAGGAGATTATTAAAAATGGCCGTAGTAGTCATAATGAATGGATCCATCGGTATGAATGCAAAAGCTGCGGAGGGGGATTTAATGATCTAAGCGGGACGATTTTTTCCCAGAGTAATAAACCGTTAAAAGTATGGATCATAGCCTTGTATTTTCTGGGCTTAAATTTGTCTAACCGTCAGATTGCCCAGGAATTAGATATGAGTGAGAAAACGGCACAGGAGATGACCACTCAATTGCGGGAAGGGATTGTAAAAAAAAGCCTGATATACGACTTAGCACAGAAGTGGAAGCAGATGAAGTTTATGTAGTAGCGGGTCATAAAGGGCAACCTGCTCGGGTAGCCAAAAGTGGGCGGAAAGGACGCAGGAGGCGATTGAAAGGGCATCGAGGCCGAGGCAGCAGTGCTTCAGAAAAACCGCCTATTCTGGGACTGATTCAGCGAAATGGCCTCCTGGCTCTCTATGTCTTGGACAATGTCAAACAAGAGACGATCAAGCCGGTGATAGGAAAATGCATAGCCCCGGGAAGTTTGATCTATACCGATGAATATAATATCTATAACCGGTTGACCCAGTGGAATTACCGGCACAAAACGGTTTGTCATTCCAAAGGAGAGTATGCCCGAGATGAAGATGGAGACGGATTTCATGAAGTCCATGTCAATACCCAGGAAGGAATTTGGTCTGTCCTCAGAGCTTGGCTCAGACCCCATAGAGGCGTGTCGATGGATAAACTACCGATATATGTGGGCTTCTTTGAATTTGTATTTAACACCAAGAGAAGGGGAAAGGCTTTGATTCAACACTTATTTGAAACCATTTTGATGAAGGATCAAAGAAGTATTGAAGAATTGGCTCTATCCCCCGTATTGTAATTAAGAGCGATATTTATTTATACATTGAAATTTTGTGTTTGGGTCGGACTTGGGAAAGTCCGACAATAAAGCATGCCCCCCATGGCACCAAAATTGTCTTACACTTAGGCGGAGAATTCTGCGTTATATCGAACACTTAAGATAATATTTAGT
>JAGQVA010000416.1 GCA_020438265.1 Bacteroidota bacterium | reverse complement strand
AAATTTCTTCTTTTGCAAATTGTTGCGGACTACCAGGTAGTCATCTTCCACAAATACATTTATAACCAGGGGTTCTTCCTCATCAAGGATATTATGTTTAATGGCATTTTCAATCAGATTTTGTAAGGTAACCGGGACAATTTTCCGATAGTAATCCTTTTCTTCTACCTGAAAATTGACTTGCAAACCCTCACCAAATCGTGTTTTCTGCAATTTGACAAAAGATTCTCCAAATTTTAGTTCTTCCGAAAGCGGGGCAACATCCCATTCACTGCTTTTCAGAATGTAGCGGTAAGTCTTACTCAAACTATCCAGAAAGCTGGAAGCAGTCCTGGGATCAATGGTAATCAGGCTGCTCAGGGAAGTCAATGAATTGAAGAGAAAGTGAGGGTTCAGTTGTTGTTTCAGGCTCTCATATTGAACAACTGCTTTTTCTTTTTCAAGTAATTGCGCTTTTCCCATCAGCTCAATGACCTGTTGTCGCTGTATTTGCCGGTTGCGATAATAAAGAAAAATAGTCCCAACCACTATTGCCAGGATCAATAACCAAAACCAATTCGTTTTATAAAAAGCAACCCGTACGACCAATGGTATCACAAGGGCTTCAGAATCAGGCTCTCCCTCCAGCTTTACTCTGAATGAATAATGTCCTGAAGGAACATTCGTATAGTTAACTGCGTGTCGGTTACCTGCCTGCACCCATGTTTCGTTTAGCCCCTCCAATTGATATTCATAACGACCCTGTTCTGGATGCTCCAGATCAAGTGCTGTAAACTCTACTGAAAAATATTGTCCGTTAGCAGGCAGGACAAAAGGCTGAGAAAGCACAAGTTCAGAACCATTATACTGTTCATGATCATTTACCTTAAAAGAACTCAACACAATTGGTGCATGATGTCTGAATGGAGTGAGTGAATCCGGAAAAAACAGGGAATAGCCATATTGGCCATTGAGATAAAAGGTCCCATGATTGAGTTTTCCTATTCCGTTATGTAAATCAGGGAATCCGTCCTGTTTGCCAAAAGAAATAATCTGGCCAGAAGTATGATCGAGACGAAGTAATTTCCGGGGAACACTCAACCAAAGATATCCTTTATCATCCTCCACAGCCTGTACTACATAATCACTTGTAAGGCCATCGTTTACCGTCAGTTTTTTTAATAGCCGGGGTTTTTCTCCAGAACAGTCAAAATGTAATAATCCATTTTCAGAACAAACCCACATATTCCCCTTCTTATCTGCATAAAGGCTATTCACGCGCATAGAAGCCAAATCATGGGTTTCCTCCCCTTTGACATCCAGATAAATAAAACGATCTTCATTGGGCTGATAATAGCCATAAGCTGTCTTATCCCGGCTGGCATACCATACCCTCCCCTGGATATCAGACCTGATAGACCCAACAATATGGGTAGCAATAGCCCCTGATTTGTTTTCATCAGGCATGAAATGATCTGTTTTACCTGTGACAGGATTATATCGAAACAGGCCAAATAAGGAAGAACAAAACCAAAGGTTACCCGCTTTGTCCTCGGTCATTTGGTTATATAGATTGGACCCAATCTCGGTTGAATATATAGTTGGTTGGGAAGGAAGCTCCAGTTTTAAAGTCTGAGGATTGAAACGATATAAATAATTTCTTCCCAGTATCCAGATCGTGCCATTCTTTGCCTGTATAATATCTCTGATTTCACGACCTTCGGTTAAATTGGAAGGAAAATCGGGGACAAAGATCTTTCCTGTTCTTTTATCCAGAATCTGCAGACCATCACCAGAATAAAATCCAGTGAACCGGAAACGATCTTCCCGATCTTCAAATACGGTCGAGGTCCAGGCGTATTCTTTTGAGATGGTTTCGCCCATACTCACTGGCACAAAGTGAAATTGTCTGTCCTTCAACTGTACACGTAACAGTTGGGTATTATGGTTCAACCAAATATTCTTCTGACGATCAATAAATAGTTTTTCCATACTTCCAGCAGGAAATCCGGGATAATTATCAGGTTCATCCTGCAACAAGGTAAATTGCTCCGTTTTTTTATTAAAAATTCCCAGTCCTTTGTCCTGACTGGAAAACCAGAGTTCGTTTTCACTTTTTATGGCAATCGCATTGATCGTATTGGCTACATTAGGTGCCGGAGGATTTTTGATAAATAAAAACTGAGCCCACTCTCCTGTTTTGCGGTTATACTTTCGCAGACCACTGCCCCAGCCTCCGACCCAAAGAAAGTCTCCATCAGGTAAAAGGGCATAGGCTTGATTTTGGTAAAATCCATCTGAAGCCCTTTTCTCAAAACGGTGCGAGGTTACTTTATGGGTTTGGGGATCAAACGTGTATAAGTCATCAGAGGTGGTACACCAGAGTATTCCATTCTCATCCTGCCAGAATTTATGGGCTGTATTATAATAAATAAATTCTTCAGGAGTAAGATGAGGAGCAGTCTCGGGAGTTACCAGATCGAAAGTGTTGATCTCCCCCGTTTGCGGATTCAGACGAGCAAGACCATATCCCCCTAAGCCCAGCCATATTTCTCCCTCCTTATCTATAAATATGCCGAGAATCGGGGCAGTTTTCATTTTCAGTTTTTGCGTAAAAGGATAATTTTTAAACTTCCCTGTCTTACGGTCATAACAACTTACGCCACCTCTAATCAACCCTGTCCAAATATTCCCCTGTTCATCCTCTGTGATACAAAAAACATGATTACTGTAGATGGAAGTGCTATCTCCCGGAACGTTACGAAAATAGCGGAAAGTATGCCCATCAAATCTCACCAGCCCTTCCCGGGTGGCCAACCAAAGGAAACCTTCTCGGTCTTGAAAAATATCATTGACAATAGTGGTATTCAGTCCCTTGCTTTCATCAAAGTATTCCCAGGACAGGAGTTGTTGCTCCTGAGCTATCCCCTCCATCGATGGTAACATCAATACCAGCCAAAAACATAATATGGACCATACTTTTTGCATCTAACGAATGTAAGTGATTGAAAGGACTGGACGAAATTTTTCAGATTGAAATGGGGCAGTTTTTTGTTGAAGTGTAGGGAAAATGAAATGAGGCGGTTTTTCTTAAAGACCTTCCAGGTTTTCGAAAACCTGGAAGGTCTGAAAATGATCGAAAACCTGAAAGGTTTGAAAATGACAAAACATCATTGATGATGTTTAATTAAAACCCTCCCGCCATCTGGAATTTGGGGTTACGTCCTGCCTCAAAGATTCTTCTGACTTTCGACTGCTGAAGATGTATATCTTCTCTGAGGCTTGTTCTCAAACATTCGATAAAAAAATCATTTTCATCATCCTTTCCCAGGGAAACCCGAAACGTATTTTCAAGCAAAGGGAAAGGCGAAGTATTGAGTACTTTGATTCCATTCTTTTCCAAATCATCCATTACCTTCTGATAGGCTGTCTGATCAAAAATCCGGATCAGCAAAAAATTACCTTCTGATCGAAATACTTTCAACCTGCGTCGAAAAAAACCTGAGCTCAATGTCTGCTGCATCCACTTCCGTTCTTCCCGAATTGTGTTTACCCGCTGGCGCGAAGAAGCTATAAATTCAGGACTAAAAAGTACCTCGCGTGCAAAAACCAGTGAGAAATGGTTAATGGAAAACATCAACATCAATTTTCGAATCATTGCCGCAGTCTGAGAAGCTGTACATACATATCCGAGTCTTAATCCCGCTATTGGAAAAGCTTTTGAAAAAGACCGCAAGACAATCAGATTGTCATATTTGCTCACCAAGGAAGTAAAATCCTCATCAGCAAACTCGGCATAAACAGCGTCAACAATGATAAAGGAATCAGGGTTGGCGGAAAGGATTTCTTCCAGCTTTTGTCTTTCAATTGTATTGCCAACGGGATTATTTGGCGTAGTAATAATCAATACCGACCCTTCTCCCAGCTCTGGTAAATTCTCATAATCATATTCCAGGTCAGCGGTTAAAAACCAGGGCTGATAAGGAATATTATAGGTTTTGCAATGGTAATCAAAGAGTGTATAGGTTGGCTGGGCAATAACGATTTTCTTTCCATTCAGGGCAAAATAATTAAGCAGCGTGGTAATAAAGCTGGCTGAACCGGGACCTAATACTACCTGATCTGCTTCCAGTCCACAATAGGATGCAATCCGGGTTTCAATGTCTTTATTATCAGCGGAAGGATAACGGTTCCAGTCAGAATGAAGCAAACCATTCAGCACTTTTTTCTTCGAGTATATATCCACATCATCAGACAGTTCATTTTTGTCGAGAAATAAACGCGCATTGGTTTTGGTAGAGTTGATGCGAACCGGGGCATTTTGCAAGGCAGTATTGAAAAAAAGATTATTCATTTTATGGGAGAAGTTAATTTGTTTGTTGAAAAAGGGCTACAAAAGACTTTGATTAGTTGGCATAAATAATTGCAAGTACAGTTTCATCCTCATGGGTAAAACCAAGGAAACCTTCCGGATGATAACCAATGTTAACTCCACAACCAGCTTCAATAGGTGATCTGAGAAAGTCTGTATTAATAGAAAAATGGTTTTCCTTCAGTCTGGCAATCCAGTGAGTAGCAGGTTCATGTTTTTCAAAACGGTCTTTTTCTTCCTTCCCGATAATATCTTCGATTTCTCTGCCGAAGAAGAGTTTCAACGCATTTTTGTCAGAATTACTGATATCTTCAATTTGATCAATCACTTGAAAAATATGATAGAAATGAGGATAACAATTTTGGAATCTTTGGTAAAAGTCAGTCTCATAATGGTTCACATTCGGCTCAATCAACATAAATGCGGCTGGATTCATTTGTTTGATTTTGGCAATGGTTTCCAGTCGAAGCTGAGCGGATTGAATGTGATGCAAAGCCAGAGAAGCGTTGACAATGATTTTTCCGGGAAGGTTTTTCGTAAAGGAAAAGTCCAGATTTTCAACAGAATCATGGATAGCAGTGAATTCAATCTGAAATGACACATGTCCATTCAACCCAAGGATATCTTCTTCTGCTTTTTTCAGCGCATCTCCAAAAGGTTCGATTCCCACAACGTGAAGTTTGCGAAGCTCAGGCAGTTGTTTTGCCAGTTCAATGACATTGAGAATCTGAGTTCCTTGCCCAATACCAATATCCATCAGCGTTACTTCCTCAGAGCCTTTCATTTCCTCTATAATCGCATCATTGACAATTTTCTGGCTAAATTTTACAAAAGGAAATTTCTCAATCAGAATATTGAATAACTGTATTTGTGAGATTTCATATTTGCCCAGGTAGATATTTTCCCCGATAAATTCTGAGTTGATTTTTTTATTGAGTGCTTTGATAAAAATGGTAGCCAGAAGTTTTTCAGAATCTG
>JAGQVA010000415.1 GCA_020438265.1 Bacteroidota bacterium | reverse complement strand
CTGGGCGAGGTTTTTCTTCTCGTTTCTGGTATGGTTTGGGTTAATGGCTGGATTTGAAATCATTGCCTGGCTGGTTTCACCCGAGAATTACACTTTTACCTTTGATGCAGCTAAATTTTTTCCAACCCTCATCGTTGTGTTGCTTTTTATTCCTTTGCAGACTTCGATGGAAGAATTATTATTCAGAGGCTATTTGCTTCAGGGATTTGGTTTGTGGTTAAAAAGGCCCTGGGCTACGATTCTGATCACTTCAGTAGCTTTTGGACTCATGCATATTGCCAATCCGGAAATTGCTGAGTTTGGCTATGGAATATTGAGTTATTATATCGGTTTTGGGTTGATGATGGCTGTGATGACGGTTATGGACAGGGGGTTGGAACTGGCGCTTGGTGTTCACGCGGCGAATAATATTTTTGGAGCTTCAGTTGTGACCTTTTCGGGTTCGGCTTTACAAACGCCCACATTATTTACAATTGCAGAGTATAAAGTAGGATTAATGACCCTGGTATGGTTTATTTCGTCAGCGATATTTTTGGTCATTATGACCAGGAAATATCACTGGGAAGACTGGAATCGACTTTGGGAAAAAGAAGAAATTTACAATTGGTCGTCCATGGACGGTTCTATTTCAGAAATCGGAAATTCTACCGATCCTGAGGACAGGATTTCTTAAAGATTTCTTCCACGATATCTGGCTGGGAGATAATCTCATAAAACTCTTCAAAGTAGTCCAGCGTCTCTTTCGCCAGAGTCTTTTTCAGAGGAGTATCTTTTTTGTAAAGAGATTCTATTTCGGCTCTTTTTGAGAAAAATCTATCCAGAATAGCCTGATATTCTTTTCTCGACAGGCAAATCGGCGGCATTTTCCGTCTCTCAAATCCTTCTCCCATAGACTCCTGGGCATAAGGAGTATCTACAGCTTTACTCCAATCAAAGTCGTAGGGCACCGGGATTGGGGCGGAGTCAGGGCCAATACGTACCAGTTTGATATTTTTGCAGAATTCAATATTCCAGTCAGGATTACCGATCATATATTGAAAGGCAGCTACCAAACCCAGGTGGTTTTGCTGAATCTGATTAGGTTTTATGAGCGTATCCTCGAGAATTTCTCCTCCCAGTCTTTTTGCCATAACATCCTCATCTTCTATTAAAAACCCATATTGTTTGATGGAAGATTCTTTCCTGGCGCTATCTTTATATGTTACCCGGATCAACCTTACCTGGAGACTGGAATCCGTAAAGAGGTTGAATGCTTTATAAGCCAGATATTCTCTAAACACATATTCTTCGCCCTTACAGTCAGGTACCAGTTTGAGCTTCCCCTCCTTGTAAAAAATAGTACCCTTGCTTTTTTTCTTGGGAATTTTGAGTCTGGTAGGAGGAAAACTGCAAATCGTTGCATGGCGTCGGTAGTTACCTCTGACCTTTATTTTCACATTCATCATTTTTTCTTCTCCATTCTCCGTCCAACCCATTACCGCTTCCTGATAGGGGGCTTCCTCAGAACGATCTGCGAGGAATTTTTTCATGTCAAAGGTTAATTCGATATCGAGAATATCCTCAGAATCAAATAATTGACCCGGTTGGGCTTTCATAAGAGAGAAAGCGAAAAAATAAATAAGTATCGGGAGTAGGAGTCTTTTCATATTTTTAAGAAGGGGTTAACTTTGCAAGTTGGTTATTTCAACGGTATAGAAAAAGACAGGATTCATGAGAAACATTGGGAAATTGCTATTATTTTGCAAAAAATTTACTCAAAGTGGTAACCAAAAGCTAGTTTCGGGTAGCTAATATTGTGTAGAAGTGTATCAGTGGCAATGTAGATTTAGGTATTTTGGATTCCGGGGTATAATGTCTATATTTAAATACCTTTTCTGGGGAAAATCTACTGAGAAATTATATCTATCTGCCTATGTAAGTTGTTTACACGTTGTACATGTAATATGAATGCGTTCTTTATAGTTATTTCGCTTTGAAATTACAATTACATATAATTACTTTGAATCCCCGACGTTAAATGAATTTAGTCTCAGTAATCAACAATTCACCAGATAAATCAAGACTTCAAATGAAGGACCTGAAGTTATTTTTAGCACTAATTCTAATAGTTTTATTAGCCAACGACCTGTCTGCACAGTTCAGATATGGTTATTTTCGTGTAGGGGTTGCCGGCGGATCTACCAATTACCTGGGGGATCTGGACGATGACCTGACGTTTAAGTTTACCAAAGCCGGTTTGGGACTCGATGTCTCCTATCGATTTAATCCCTTTATGACCGCCCGGTTGGGATTATATCGTGGTTGGGCTCGCGCAACAGATGCCGTTTCCATCAACGAAATCCGGGAAAGAAGAAACTTAAGCTTCCGCACCCCTATTACTGAGGCAAGCTTTCAGGTAGTATTTGATTTTCTGCCAACGGATCGACAATACCAATACCGTCCTCCCTATTCTCCTTATGTATTTGGAGGGGTTGCAGCCTTTACTTTTAATCCGCAGGCCCAACTCAATGGTCAGTGGTATGATTTGCAGCCTTTGGGAACAGAAGGACAGTTTTTGCCAAATCCGGATGGAATTTATCCAGAACCATATAACCTGACTCAATTTGCAATTCCTATGGGTGCAGGTGTCAGACTGGCTCTTTCCCGTCATCTTGATATGGAGATTGAGACTGGATTTCGCAAGACTTTTACCGATTATCTGGATGATGTAAGTGGTTTATATCCTGACCTGGATGATTTAGGTGCGCAAAATCCTACTGCAGCCATTCTTTCTGATCGGATGGACAGGGCCCGATTCCCTTCCGGAGGTGCCGCTACCAATGGAATTCGTGGAGATCGCACTCAGCTGGACTGGTATATTTTCACAGTTGTAAGATTCAATTATATTCTTGATTGGGTAAAATGTCCTAAATTTCTTAGGTAATTTCACTCGATAATATCTTGAAAATCAGGCACCGGGGAGTAAATTTGCTTTCCGGTGCCTGATTTTATGTCCTAAATGCAACTAATTTTCATAAAGTTTCATCTAATTATTGTTGTGAAAAGGAATTACTCTTTTTCTACAGGAGTCAATTTATTAGCTTTGCAAATCGAAACACCAACCAACGGATTGATATTCGATGCGTTATTCAACTGAAAAAGCTGATTTAAACTGATGAGCCTAAAACAACAAATTAACCCGACCCGCTTGCCAAAACATGTCGCAATTATTATGGATGGAAATGGAAGATGGGCGAGAACGAAGGGAAATATACGTGTGTTTGGCCATCGATCGGCAATTAAAGCGGTGCGGGATACCACTGAATCAGCAGCAGAATTAGGACTTGATTATCTGACCCTGTTTGCTTTTTCAACAGAAAACTGGAATCGGCCAAAAGCGGAGGTAAATGCTCTGATGAAACTTTTAGTCGAGACAATCAGAAAGGAAACTGCTACACTGATGGACAATGACATTAAGCTGAATGCTATTGGACATCTGGATCGTCTTCCCGGCAACTGTGGAAATCAATTGAAAGAAGCAATAGAACTGACCAGCGGTAACCAAAGAATGACTTTAACGCTGGCATTGAGTTATGGAGCCCGGGCCGATATTACCGATATGGTGAGAAAGCTGGCAAACTCAGTAAAAGAAGGGGTTATTTCCCCTGAAGATATTAATGAAAAAATGGTGAGTAGTCATCTCAGTACCGCAAATATTCCTGATCCGGAACTTCTGATCCGTACTTCCGGGGAATTTCGTGTGAGTAATTTTCTCCTTTGGGAGATTGCTTATTCTGAGATATTTATCACCAAAAAATTATGGCCGGATTTTCGTCGTGAAGACCTGTTTGAGGCAATTATTGATTTTCAACAACGAGAAAGAAGATTCGGAAAAATTAGCGAACAAATCCAAAGTAACTAATGAAGAAATTATTTTTCCTGTGCATGATGGTATTAGGGGCCCAATTAAGTGTATGGGCGCAGTTTGATATCAATGACCCTAAAACCTATATCCTTTCGGGCCTTGATGTGGAGGGCGCAGAATACAGTGATAAAAACGCCATTATCGCACTTAGCGGGTTAAAGGTGGGAAGCCCGATAACTGTTCCCGGGATTCAGGTTTCCGATGCCATTAAAAGATTATGGAAAGAGAATATTTTCTCTGATATCGAAATGAAAGTGGATAGAATCACTGATAATTCGATATTCCTGATTATTGCTGTAAAAGAGAGACCACGTATTTCTCAGTTTTCATTTCAGGGAATTTCCAAGTCTCAGGCGGATGATTTAAGGGAAAAAATCAACTTTATTCGGGGTACAATTCTTACCGAATCCAAAAAACAATCTGCCCAACGTATTATCCGGAATTTCTATGTTGAAAAAGGATTTTATGGGGTTACGGTAGATATCAATGAGGAAAAAGATAAAATTCTTAAAAACGGGGTAGTTGTCAATATTAACGTGGATAAAAAATCACGAATGAAAATTGACGAACTCGTTATTATTGGTGATTCTGCTTTTTCCGAAAAGAAAATTAACAGAAAGCTGAAAAAAGTTCACGAAAAAAGATGGTGGCGATTTTGGACACGGTCCAAATATTTCCCCAAGCAGTTTGAGGAAGCCAAAGGTGAGCTGATTACTGCCTATAATGACGAAGGATATCGCGATGCGATTGTAATTTCTGATACCGTTTATGTGAATAAGGCCAACCCTGAGAAAGGGGTAATTGTTGAATTGAATCTCTACGAAGGAAAACAATATTACCACCGTAATATCTCCTGGTCGGGTAACTATAAGTACAACTCGGAAATCCTTAAAAATGCCCTGGGAATCACCAAAGGGGATATTTACTCCAAATCAAAAATTGATCAAAGGTTATTTGGAGATCCTAGCGGGGCTGATTTGAGTTCTCTTTACCTAGACGATGGATACCTGTTTTTTAATATCGAGGATGTTGAGGTACTGGTTGAAGGAGATTCTATTGATCTGGAGATGCGAATTACAGAAGGGCCTCAAGCTACCATTCGAAAAATTATTATCGAAGGAAATACCAAAACCAGCGATTTTGTTATTCGCCGGGAATTGCGTACTGCTCCTGGTAATAAGTTTAGTCGTTCTGACATTATTCGTAGCCAGCGCGAAATTCTGGCACTGAATTATTTTGATCAGGAAAATCTGGGCGTTCAGCCTATTCCCAATCAGGAAACAGGAACGGTTGATATCAAATATACCGTCGAAGAAAGACCTTCAGATCAGCTTCAGCTACAAGGAGGCTGGGGAGGACGGATTCGCAACGCCCGTGGTGATGTCATCGCAGGTGGGTTTGTAGGTACGGTTCAATTGGCTTTCAA
>JAGQVA010000414.1 GCA_020438265.1 Bacteroidota bacterium | reverse complement strand
AGGCGGTGCATTGGGTGGAGGTGGTTCGGGGGAGGAAGTAGAGAATGTCTGCGACATGGGAGTTGGGGTTTTTATCACATAGCTGCATAGAAATTTTCAAAAAAGGAGAAAACATAGTAAGAAATAGGAAGTTTTTGGGTTATCTATGATTTCTCTCTTTTCAATGTGGAAGCTTGTATTCTCATGCTAGTGTGCCTTGATAGTTCAAATTACATGATGCCAAAAACTGTGTTTTTGGGTAAACTATTACCT
Organism: Bacteroidota bacterium; assembly: GCA_020438265.1. Classification (GTDB taxonomy): domain Bacteria; phylum Bacteroidota; class Bacteroidia; order J057; family J057; genus JAGQVA01. The sequence continues at coordinate 5,092 of JAGQVA010000414.1, read as the reverse complement.
GGTTGTAGTACATTGGTAGATAAAATCATCACAAGAAAGAAGAAAAGAAAACATAGCGTAGCGTAATGCCCTCCATCAAAAAATATACAAGCGTCCACACCGAAAACGACCATATCTCCTTCGACATCAAACGAATGGAAGACATTTTTGCGCAGCATCAGGGCCAGCCAGACGAACCACACCGCCACGATTATTACACCCTGATCCTGGTAAAAAAAGCCAAAGGCAAACACCTCATCGACTTCCATGAATTTGAGCTCAGGGAGCAGCAGATCTATTTTATCAGCCCCGGGCAAGTTCATCAGATCATCGAAGAGCAGCCTTCTGTCGGTTGCGTCATGACCTTTTCTCCACAGTTTATGCTGGAGAATGGAATTCACAAAACCTTTATCGAGGCGCTGCATTTATTTCAGGATTTTGGCTTTGCCCCGCCTTTGGAGATTAATGAGGAAGAATTGGCCGCTTTTACAGCGCTTACAGATCAGATGTTTGATTACACCCATTCCCGGCAAAAATTAAAATATCATGCGGTGGGTGCATTACTAAAACTCTTTTTGATCAAATGTAATAACCTCTGTTCTCTGGCAGGAGAGGAAAATACCCAGCAGGTTCAGGCTTCGGTAACGCTGCTGAAAAACTTCAAGGATTTGATCGAGCGGGAATTTCGGCATTGGCATAAAGTCAGTCAATACGCTGAGGCCTTGAATGTTACTTCTGATTATTTGAATGCTTCTGTGAAATCACTCACGGGGAAAAGTGCCAAGGAGCATATTCAAAGTCGGATAACGGTAGAAGCGAAACGGCTTTTGATTTTTTCGGGGCTGACTACTAAGGAAATTGCATTTGAATTAGGGTTTTCGGAGCCGGGTAATTTTAGCCAGTTTTTTAAGAAGTGTGTGGGGGAGGCTCCTTCGGGGTTTCGGGGGAACGCCTAACCCCGCAACCGCATCTGATACTCCTTAGGCGAAGCCTGCTTCTTCCTTTTAAACAACCGCACAAAATAAGAAAGACTATTAAACCCACATTCCATATACACCTCCTTAATCTTCTTATTGGGATTATGCAAAAGGCTCGTAGCCAATTTAATCCGCTCATTATTGATGAAATCAATCGGTGAGATGCCCAATTCGTTCTTGAAGACGCGGTGGAAATTGGATTCACTCATGTGAACTTTATCGCTTAATTCGCCGATGGAAAGGGATTGGTCGAGGTTTTCTCGGATGTAATTGATGATAAAGGCCAGACGGTTACTGCTGCTGAGTTCGAGGGCTTGTTCGGTGTAGATTCGCTGGGCTTCGGTCTGAAGGACTCTGATAACCAATTCCCGCAGCATAAAATCGGCGAATATATCTTTGGAAGGATGGTTTTCGGTAAAAAGGAATATCAGCCTTTGGATAATCTGATGAATGGCGATATCATTGGTAAAGTGAAAATTATAATCGGTGAATTTCCATTCGTTGTCTTCTGCGCGGGTTACATTTTCATTGAGGAAAGTTACGGTTTCTCTGATTTTTTCCTCGGAGATGGTCATGGCCAGACAACGGGTTGGGTTGTCCATTTTGGCTTCGGGAAAATCGATACACATCAATTCGCTGGCGGGAAGGACGAGTGATTCTCCCGGTAGAAAGTCGAAAGGGTTTTTCTCATTCAGATGCATGATCTTTTTTCCTTCGATCATACTGGCTAAAACTGGCTGGTTAAATTCGAGCAAGACCCGCTGTGCCTGCTGATGCGTCTCGAAGATATGCATCTCGGCACTATTTAAGGTGTAGGAGGTTTGGTTTTCAACCAAAGTCTCCAATCTCCTTTGGCGGAAGAAATCATTAGATAGTAGCATGTCCTGATTCATCTTTTCCACTTTTTAGCGATGATTGAAAATGGTGATTTTTATTCAGAAAAGGAATTTTGGCGTAGGGAAAATGCGATTGGAGGCCAAGATTGCAAGGATTGTTCACCTTTTTGCGATGATTCGGCAACAAATTGGGAAGATTACTGGCTAGATTTGTCTTAATCAGTGCTTAACGAGGTTTTTTTAATCTACCACATGGGTTTGTTATTCTAACCACAAAGTCACAGAAGCACACATGAGAATTGATATAATCAACTTTGTTTGCTTTATGCCTTTGTGGTGATTTTACCACAGAAGTCACAAAGTTCACAGAAGCATTATGTTTCATTTGCTTTGTTTGCTTTATGACTTTGTGGTTAGAAACAACAGGCTGCTTAAAGTTTTTTGACTTGAGTTTGTAAGCCTATGTGGTAAAAAACAAAACCCCAAACCCGCACAATAAGTCTAACTAAATTAATCAGGATTACTATGAGTGATGTATTAACTACCGCGAATGAGGTTTTAGCAAAACCAGCTTTTAAGGGCCATTACGACAATTTCATCGGAGGAAAATGGGTACGCCCCGTGCTTGGTCAGTATTTTGACAATGTATCTCCTGTCGATGGCAATGCTTTTACAAAAATCGCCCGTTCTTCTGCTGAAGACATCGAACTGGCCCTTGATGCTGCCTGGGCAGCTGCTCCACAATGGAATAATTCTTCCGCTGCCCAAAGAAGTAACCTTCTCCTTAAGATTGCTGACATCATGGAGAAAAACCTGGAAACTCTGGCCCGCGTGGAGACCTGGGATAATGGAAAAGCGCTCCGTGAAACCCTCGCTGCTGATTTGCCTCTGGCAGTTGATCACTTCCGTTATTTTGCGGGTGTGATTCGTGCTGAGGAAGGTTCTGTAAGCGAACTGGATTCAACGACAGTTTCCATGAATGTAACGGAGCCTCTGGGGGTTGTCGGACAAATTATTCCATGGAATTTCCCACTACTCATGGCAGCATGGAAAGTTGCTCCGGCTCTGGCTGCAGGTAACTGTGTGGTCCTAAAACCCGCTGAACAAACCCCGGTGGGAATTATGATCCTGATGGAAATGATTCAGGATGTTCTACCCGCAGGCGTACTCAACGTCGTCAACGGTTTTGGCCTGGAAGCCGGAAAGCCCCTTGCAACCAACAAACGCATCAATAAAGTTGCTTTCACCGGAGAAACTTCTACTGGTCAGCTTATTATGAAATATGCTGCTGAAAATATTACTCCGGTTACCCTCGAACTGGGCGGAAAGTCTCCCAATATCTTCTTTGAAAGCATTATGGATGCCGATGATGAATTCTTTGACAAATGTCTGGAAGGTGCGGTGATGTTTGCCTTGAATCAGGGAGAGGTTTGTACTTGTCCATCCCGCCTGTTGGTACAGGAAAGCATTTTTGATGCTTTTATGGAAAGGGTAGTGGAGAGAACCAAAGCAATCAGGCTCGGTCATCCGCTTGATCCCAACACGATGATGGGTGCTCAGGCTTCCAGCGATCAGTATGAGAAAATCCTTAATTATATCGCTATTGGTAAGGAAGAAGGATGTGAAGTGTTGACCGGTGGTGAGGCCGCATATAACGACGGACTTTCCGGAGGGTATTATATTCAACCTACAATTCTGAAGGGAAATAACAAAATGCGTGTATTCCAGGAAGAAATTTTTGGACCAGTAGTTTGTGTTACCACTTTCAAGGATGAAGCTGAAGCGATTGAAATTGCCAATGATACTCCTTATGGATTAGGAGCCGGTGTCTGGACGCGTGATACGCATCAGGCTTATCAGATTTCACGTGCTGTACAGGCGGGTAGAGTTTGGGTGAACTGTTATCACGCGTATCCTGCACATGCACCGTTTGGTGGATACAAGCAGTCTGGCATTGGCCGTGAGACACATAAAATGATGCTGAATCATTATCGCCAGACGAAAAATATGTTGATTTCCTATGATAAAAACTCATTAGGTTTCTTTTAGGTGACATGATCCTTGTCCCCTGATAAGCATTGTAAGCTCATCCCTTCATGGGGTGGGCTTTTTTATTATGTTAATGGAAATTTTGGTTTAAAGTGCCGTTAGGTACTTTAACGTGGGTAGAAAATACATAGGAAATATTCAATTCGTGCCGTTAGGTACGAAATGTGAGATTACGTGTATGTGTTTAGCGTCTTTATTTTATTTTGGATAAACAGCTTAGATAGACCTCTCCCGTTGGTCGAGGTGACTACTCAAGCCGTGGCCAATACCGCCGCCGATACGGCGGCGTGCTTTCCAAAGGGCATGGCCCGTCACCTCGACCAACGGGAGAGGTCTATGAACTATGCTAAACACATACAATTACATTTCGTACCTGCGGTACTTTAACTGGTTGAGCAAATTGAAAGTTTTTAAATCAGGGATTCGGATACTTACATTTTCTTCATTGATTCTCCAGAATCCGCTTAATATTCTCCAGATCCTTCATATTCGCTTTCCGCATCATCATTTCCATCAAAGGTTTCAGGATTTTACTAAAACCGGACGGCTGGCCTGCGTTTCTTAGCGTCATTCGGGTTTGGGTATCCGCTATTTTCTCCCATGTATAGGTTGTCTCCATCGGGAAAGGACCTTGTGCAGTGCGCATGACCAGTTTCTGTTGAGGAATCAGTTCGATGATTTCATACGTATACGCCAATTCTTTCCCCATAAACTGAGCCTTAAAAGCTACCTGCGATCCAACCTGAAGGGGTGGAGGCGTTTGCCATTCTGCGGATTTAATATTTACATACCAGATAGGAGCGTTGTCGGGATTGGCTGCGTAGCTGGCAACTGTTTCGAGTGGTTTGTTGATTAGGATTTCGGTGAATACGTTGACCATGACAGGGATATTTATGCAGAAAAATACTATCTACTCAATGTGTCCCTAAGATAATATGCTTTACTGTTAAGATCAATCAAGGTGCAGGCATCTCCGTCAAGGGCATATTCGCGTTTTAAGGTGTTGGGCAAGGAGAATTTTTTTTCATATTCTATTTTTTGTGGATTGTATATTCTCCTTTCCTTGGTTAAAGAAGGGTAGAGAAATAAGGATTTCCCTTCCATACGATATCTGCCCTTTTCATTCCAGGGACCAAGAGAAAAATCAACGCCAGCCCCACAACTATAGATGATATTTTCTTTCTCTATATATTGCTGATTTTCAAATAAATACAAATACTTTCTGGAATAATCAGTTTCAGCTTTATATAT
>JAGQVA010000413.1 GCA_020438265.1 Bacteroidota bacterium | reverse complement strand
TTCGACAGACAGGCTTAATACATAGTCTTCTTTCCCGTATCTGATTAAAAGACTTTTGGCGATTAATAGTTCTTCCGGCGTCTGGATTTCAATTGAATGAGCGTTCCATTCATCCATGCTCTGTCCGATTTTTGTATCTGAACTTTTTGAGAGAAAAGGTAAAGTCATGGAAGGAGAAATGTGAAATTTTCGGGGATTTAAACTCCTTTTCCCAACCTTTCGATTCCAGATTTTATAGGCACTTTCTTTGACTGACCAAAGCCAGCCCAATGCCAGGTAAGGATCTTCAGCGTTTAAAACCCAGTTCTTTTCATCCGGTAGACAAACCTTTTCCGCATACCGCTCCAGCCTCCTTTTCGGCATATTTCTCAAAGGATTCACATATACCAGGTCTAATCCAATCACAACTCAGGCTTTCATTTTTCCGGAAATAATTTCAAGAACTGCTTCGACCGTAATCATTTGATCTGCTTCTTCATCATTAATCTCAATATCAAATTCTTCTTCCACATCCAGAATAATATCGATCAAGTGAGCAGAATTGATTTTCAAATCGTTGAGCAGGTCAGTCTCGCCATTAACATCGTCAAGCAGACTTTTGTCCTCTACATAAGGTTCAATGATGGTTCTGAGTTTGGTTATTAACTGGTCTTTATTCATTTGTGTAGTTTAAGGTTCCCAACGCCTAAAAATAGTGCAACAATTGACATCCCCAAAACCAAAACTGGATTTGGCAGCAATAGAAATGGAGGCCGGGTCGATTTTCTGCTGAGGAATTCTTTCCGGAGAGACTATACTCAAAATCTCCGGGTGAATTTCATCCAGATTTAATGAAGGGTGAATAAAACCGTGATGAAGTTGGAGAACGGTAGCGACGCTTTCAATCGATCCTGCTGCACTCAGGCAATGTCCAATGAGTGACTTGGTTGCCTGGATATAGGGAAAATTATCATTTTTCCTTCCCAAAGCCTCTGACCAGCTTTTGATTTCAAAAGGATCAGCCATCGTGGAGGTGAGGTGGCCATTGATCAGGTCAATATCTCCTGGTGAGATGTTGCTGATTTTTATAGCTGATTGGATACAACGTCTGATTCCTTCCAGGTTTGGAGCGGTCATGCTTCCGCCTCCACGCTGGCCTCCGGAATTGATAAAACCGCCAAGAATTTCCGTGTAAATCTTTGCTCCCCGTGCCTGGGCAGATTCCAGGCTTTCCAATACCAATGCACCAGCTCCTGAGCCTGGGACAAACCCTTTTGCATGAGCGCTCATGGGAGCAGAACCTGTTTCTGGTTGGTCATTAGAACTGCGGTTAAGCAATCTCATCGAATCAAATCCTCCCCATATATAAGGACCGGGACTTTCGCTGCTTCCAGCGATCATTCGACTGGCCAGGCCATTTTTGATATGATAATAGGCCATCATAATGGCTTCATTGCCTGTAGAGCAGGCTGAAGCATTGGTTGTTACCTGATTACCCAGTCCCAAAATCCCTCCCAGAAAAGCGCTGACTGCACTGGTCATTCCCTGGGTTACAGAAGTGCTGCCAAGTCGCCTTACCTGGAGATTATCCACCATGGTCATGGTTCTTTTGATAATTTCTCCGTCTACCAGCCCTGTTCCAAATATGCAGCCGGTTTCCCAGTCAGGATCTGTATTTTCCTTTTCGATCACTTCCAGCCCTGCATCTTTCCACGCTTCCATTGAGGCCAGGACGCCATATAAGACACTCGAACTTACCAGAAGATTCTTTTGGAAAGTCGTAAGATACAGGTCTTGATAAGTCTCGTCGAGAGGAGGGATTCCTCCAATCTGACAGGCAAATTTTTTCTCTGCCAGTTCTTCGATGAACCGAATACCAGATTGTCCTTTTTGTAGGCTTTGAGTAAATGCATTTACTCCCAGTCCGTTGGGAGCAATGACTCCTAAGCCTGTTACGACAACCCGGTTTTCTTGCATAAATCTTTATTAGCTTTTGGCGGGTAAGTAGGTTATTCGACTACAAATCGAAGGACCTTATTTCCCGTTCCATGGCTCAATTTGAGAAAATACATTCCGGAAGGCAAATTCCATTGAAAAGAAAAATGGTTTTTACTGGTTAATCCCTCCAGGGTCTGTTTGAACATTTCCCTGCCAGCAATATCAATGACAGACAGCTGCACTTTCGGCATCCGAACCCCGGATAATTCCAGATTGAAATCACCGTGGCCCGGATTGGGATAAAGGATTGCATTGACTTCGTCTAGTCGGTTTTGGTCTAAGGAGGCTGGTGAAGATTCCAGCAAATTGCTCTCCCAAATCCCTCTGCCGAAAGTAGCTGCATATATTTTTGAAGTGCTGTATTGGATAGCCAGTTCACTGACAACCACATTGGGTAGAAAATCAGCAAATAGTTTCCATTCGTTTAAGGTATCTGCGGTATACCAAACGCCCCGATCCATGCCTATGTAGACGAGGTTTTCGGACGAACTTGCGTCGTGAACAATGGTATTAACCGGAAGATTGGGAAGGTTCATGGAAATATTATTCCAGGAATTTCCTCCATTGGTCGTTTTAAAAACTTTGACCCCATCAGAAAACCCACCAATTGTAACCCAAACCGTCATAGGATCATCATGATCTATGGCGAAATAGGTAAGGTAAAGGGAGTCGGGAAGTCCATTCATAATATCTGTCCAGGAATTTCCCAGATTTGTGGTGCGCCACATTTCTGATGGCTGGCCAAAAGCATGATATATTCTTTTGGAAATGTAGACGGTTTTGGGATCGGAGGGCGCAACTTCCATATAAGAAGCAGGAGATGGAAAACTGGCTCCGTTCATATTATTGAAATTTGACTTTTTTTCCCATGTGTCACCACCATCAGGAGAGATCCATAAATTCCCCAGGGCTGTATACATGGAGTCTGGATTTGTAGGATGCAATTGATAGGGAGTTGTCCAGGCGCCTCTTTCACCAGCTCCGCTACGAATGGGATCAGTGATGCTATAATCAAAACTCTGTCCTCCATCAATGGATCTGGAAATCCCTCCATATTGCCATGAACCATAAATTTTCCCGGGAGTAGGATGAAGAATTCCCTCCATTCCATCTCCTCCAATAATATCAATCCATGAATTCCCCGTTTTGTAAAAGGTAGAATTATCCTGAGCTCCGGCAATCAAATGGTCTGTCAAAGTTTCAGAGATACCGAGTCTGTAAAAAGAGGTAATCACCATTCCATCACTAATATCCTCCCATTGAGTCGGCCAGTTGTAGCCTGGTTGACTCAAGGCATCTTGCCATGAACCGAAAATGAGAGAATCTGTTCGCATAACCCCCCCATCATTGCACATATAAAATTTTTGGTCCAATGGGTTATAAGCCAGAAAATGCTGGTCAGCATGAATGCTTCTGCCATAACTTCCTATCCAATAGGAGATGGGAGACCAGTTTATTCCACCATCACCAGATCCCCATACATTTATTCCTCCCGTGTAAATTCGGTTTCTGTCTTTAGGATCAACCAGTATCGTCAGGTCATAAACCCCCTGCCCGGAATTGGTATTGACCCCATCGCCCCAGTCAAGAATATTGAGACCAGTGCTAGCCTCAGATTGTAAGCTCCATGTACTTCCAGCATTCACAGATCGGGAAAGTCCATAAAAACCACCATTCAGGTTACAGGCAAGGGCATATACATAGTTGGGATCAGAACGAGAAATGGCTAATTCTACACGTTGAGCCTGGTTTTGAGTTGGAAGGTTTGTATTTAATTTTGTCCAGGTTGTACCGAAGTTGGTGGATTTAAAAACTGCTGGAGTTCCTTTTCCCAGCGTCTTGACAAAACCTGAAGAAGCGTAAATAACATTAGGATTGATAGGATGTTTTTCCATATCATAAATCAGGCTATCTAGCACTTTATTCCAGGTATTACCTCCATTTGTGGACTGAAACATTCCATCAATTCCTCCGGCCAGAAGTCTGTTTGAGTTATTGGGATCAACAAACACTCGTCTGATTAAGGAACCGTCCAGATCGGTTAGATTAAATCCCAGACCGGTTGGAGCCCAGTTTTGTCCACCATTGGTTGATTTGTACACACCCAGTCCATAGTGAGTATGCCTTACCCGGTCATCAAGATTCAGTGCTACGCCCAAATAGGCATAATCTCCCAATGATATATACATGACATCGGGGTTGTTGGGATCAATGGCAATATCGCTGATTCGGAGAATAGGCAGATCATTATTTAAGGGTGTCCATGACTGACCACTATTGGTCGTTTTCCATAAACCGCCTTGCGCAACACCTACCCAAAATGTATTGGGATCAGTTGGGTGAAAGGCGATTGTATTAATCCGGCCCATACCATGCTGCATCTCCGGATCTGGAGAAGGGGGAAGTACATCCGGGCCTACGGGTGTCCAGTTTGCAGAGCGACTGGCAGAAGTGGGAATTGTTTTTTGTAACCGGTGATATTTTAATAATTCTCCCAGCACAATTTGCGGATCAGCAGGTTGGCCATTGGGATCAAGTCTGGATGACTGATAATCCAGCCATCTTCCATACCATTTCCACCCTTTGATCTCGTCTAAATTCTGATTTTCGGTCCAATCATAGAAAGCTTTTTCCAGTTCTGGAAAAGTAGGATTATTGTTAGCTGGCCAAAAAGGTTGCCCCCAGGATAACCATGGCAGCAAAAACAAGATAGAAGTATATAAAATGCGGGTAAAGTTGTTCTTCATTATTTGCACTTTTGCTATATAAGTACTTTCATCAAGACTACAACTCGCAGAGAAAATACCCTACCCATAAAAAATTGTATAAAAAGTTTGAACAAGCTATGATAATGCTTGGATGGAATATCTGTTCATTTTGAAATACGTAATTTTTAATAAAAAATAGATTTTATTTAGGTAAACTAAAATTTTTTATTATATTTCTACCCTATATCCTTTAAATGTGTTATGTAGGCCCAGGTTAGGGTTTAATGCAAACAGGCGCAGTCGGACTTACCTACTGCGTCTTTTTTGTGGTTGTTAAATAGAATGAGCGAAAATGTATAGGATACATTTTCGCTCATTCTATTTAAATTATGCGAATAGCTTAATACAACGCCATCGAAAAACGAGGGCGGTATTTCCTGGTCAGTTCATGCTGCTCTCCCAAAAATCTGAAAACAGCTATCGTGACTTTTCGTGGAAATTCATCCTTGTAATTTTTATTCATCATAAGGCTTTCTACGAGATAATTCAGCGTAGCATCCCAATCTTCAGCAAGGATTGCTTCACGAGCTGCTTTGAGTTTGGTAACTACAGGTATATCCTCTTCTGCTTCAAACTGTCCCAGTTGTGCCAGTAGTCTCAAATCCTCTGCCTGA
>JAGQVA010000412.1 GCA_020438265.1 Bacteroidota bacterium | reverse complement strand
AGGCACCTGGTCTGATGATAGCTCTCTCGCTTTTTGCCTGGCAGAATCCCTAGTTGATGGTTACGATTTAAAAGACATTGCTCAGAAATTTATTTGGTGGAAAAAGCAGGCCTACTGGTCAGCCCGAGGAGAGATATTTGATATAGGCATGACGACTTCGAGGGCAATTTCCCGGTTAGAAAAAATCCTGAATAACGATTACCTGGAGGAATTAACCAGACAAAAATTTCAAGGCCAAGAAAATGATAACGGAAATGGTTCATTGATGCGAATCATGCCCTTATTATTTTATATAAAAGGAAAGCCTATAAAAGAACAGTTTGAAATCGTATGGGATGTTTCTGCTTTGACTCACCGGCATATCAGAGCTGCGATGAGCTGCATGATTTATTTGAAACTGGCGGAGAATCTGTTAGATGGACAGGATAAATTTCAGGCTTATTCCGACATGAGAAAGGAAATAAAAGCCTTCTGGGAAGAAATAGCATTTTCTCATGAGGAAAGGATACATTTTGAAAAGGTTATTCAAAATGATATTCTGCAAACACCCATAGATGATCTGCTGTCAGGTGGATATGTGATTGAAGTGCTGGAATCCAGCATCTGGTTTTTTCTTTCCAAAGAAAATTATGTAGACACAGTCCTCAGAATTATTAATATAGGGCACGATACGGATACTTCAGCAACCATCGCAGGTGGATTAGCCGGGTTGTATTATGGTTTAGAAGATATCCCCATGTATTGGGTAGCTTCGCTCGCGAGAATGGAGGATATTTTTGATTTGGGGGAAAGATTGTTTGCCAGATATCCTTGATTTTGAATATAGATTACATGAATATAAAACTAATTGGTATTAATCCTAAACTTACTCAAGCATGGAGAAAAGTATTTGAAAACATTAAAGAAGTATCTGTTCACGATGGTTCCATCTTTGACTTTCCCAGTGATGCAATCGTCAGTCCGGCTAATAGCTATGGCTATATGAATGGTGGCATTGATTTCGCCATTTCCAAACACCTGGGCTGGCATATAGAAAAAAGGCTACAGGAAAAAATTCGCCAAAAATATTACGGGGAATTGCTCATTGGACAGGCAGAAATTGTAGATACAGAACATAAAGATTTTCCCTACCTGATTTCGGCTCCCACTATGCGACATCCAATGACAATCCTTCGAACTCCTAATATTTATCTGGCCATGCGCGCTATTTTATTATTATGGAAATATGGCATTTTTGAAAATGGGAAAGAAATAAAAGATTCTGTCGATAGTATCGCTATTCCAGGCCTCGGAACAGGTATCGGCCAGGTTCCTCCCATGGCTTGCGCCCGGCAGATGCGGATTGCCTGGGAAGATGTGATGAATGAAAAACATACATCGGTAGATAGCTGGAAGGAAATGGGAGAGAATTTTGCGTTTTTTTATACCGATGATTTGAGAGATTTGAAGTATGATATATCATAACAGAAATATTCCAGAGTTGGACTTCAACAAAGTCCAACTCTGGAATAAATACCATTACTTCCATTGAAAGGCAAAATAAATCGCCCTTCCTTTTCCAATATTCGTAGGGGCATGAGGCACCTGAGAGTCCAAAAACACCAGATCCCCAATCACTGCCTTTGGCGTTTCTCCATCAATGTGCATTTCAATTTCTCCCTGAATCATAAGAATAATTTCCTCCACATCATGGGTGTGAGGATCATGGCTCGCAGTGTTCTCCTTCAACTGGGTAACATGCATTTCAAAGTTTTCACACATCGTAGTTGGACGATTGAAAAAATCAGCTCTGGCTCCTTTATCGTGTTCTCTGAATTCCACGCTGTCCCAGTTGACCGTGAAAGAACCACCGCTTTCTTTGCCTCTTTCATGGTCAGCGCCATTTCTTGAGCGGTATTTAATCACATAATAACTGGCCTCCTCGTCTCCTGCATTATGAAATCCATGATTATCACCAGGCATAATCAGAGCAATACTACCCGGTCCCAGAACGGTCTTTTTCCCTTCAATATCTACTTCAACCTGTCCTTGTTTGACAATTAACAATTCTTCTTCATCGTCATGGACATGAGGCGGATGTGGGGCCAGATTAGCTTTCAGAGTTGTCGCGTGAATTTCTAACCGTTCCAGATGGGTAGTCCCTCCATCGAGAATTTGCCTTCTGGGACCTGTTTCTTTTTCTTCAACAGGCAATGCAGCCCAGGCATACACTTTGGAATCCACCGTAATCAATTCTGCACGATCACCAGGCTTTTGGATAACGACAACTTTCTGAGGTTCCAGATCAGCCAGTTTTACAGAAATAATGGCCTTTCTTTCTTCCAAAGTAATGTTTTTTTCTGCTGTTACAGTCAGTCTTGTAAAGCGGTTATTTTCGCTGATTTCGGTTTTTAACCAGGAATCGTCTGCTTCGACTTCACATGGACCGTTGGCGATTAACCAGGTTCCGGCAGAACTATTTTCCTGATTTCCGACCTCAAGGATATTCGTAAATACTCTCAATTCTGGCTCTCCTTCTCCCTGGGTCAGAATTACCTGTCGGTCGACCAGTCCAGGGGAGGAAATGGCAATTGTCGCTGTGCGTTTTTCTACCCTTGGGTTGGCTTCGGTGATGATTTCTATTAATTCATTATTGGCACCGGAATTTTGGATAAAATTCACCCAACTTTCACTGGAAGATATACTCCATGCTGTATTGGAACGAATTTCAAAAATAGCAGAAGCTCCGTCTTCGCCTGAAATAGATATTCGTGGATTAACCACTTGCAGGCGGGGTGTCACGGATGTCTGGTTTATCCTGATTTGTTTTTTCCTTCCCTGATTGGTTAGCGTCAATATCGAAGAACGCCCTTCAGGATCTTTATTGGGTTTGATCGTCAGTAAAAGGGAATCTCCTTGTCGGTCCGTTTTTATCCATCGCTCGGCAATCGCTTCTGTCCATTGACTATTCGACTGAACTTCCAGAATCATATCCTGATCCCCCCGGTGATCAACCATGACATAATTCATCGAACTTCTCAGAACAGGAGCAGGAATATATTTAGCAGAAAAACGAAAAAAAGTTGGCCATTCAGGTGCATCGGTATGCCCCCCTTCATGGTAACGATAGGCCAGATCTCCTTCGATATATGCAGAATCTACCAACGGTTTCAGTTCATTCATAATCATGCCTTTAGCCCCTAATAACTCATACACAGGACTAGCCAGAACTGTGGTGAGGTACTGGCCATAAGGATCGGTCCATGAACTTTGTGTTCCGCCATTATGCAATACCGGACGAGGCGCACATAAAGCCAGAAGGGAATGCGCATCAACCGGGCAATCTTCTATTTTTCGCGGCAAATAATCTCCCTCATTCAACTCACCTGCCCATTTGAAAAAGTTGCCAGCCATCCAGTGATATTCATTGGCTCCGGTTGAGTTTTCCAAATCCTGACCCCAATGTCGGCGGGTAAGGGTAGTCCCCAAACTTCCCGCATCACTGGGAAAACCAATGGCGATGCGGGGTTCATAAGCCATTGTCAGCAGAGTTGCTTTTCCATAACGGGAGTGCCCTGTCAGGCCAATATTACCGGCGTCTACCTGTGGATCCGTTTCAAAATGATCAATCAAGCGGCTGATTCCCCAGCTCCAGGCAACGAGAGTTCCCCAATCAGAAGGTTTTCTCCAATTGCCTTTATTGAGTAATCCAATAAGATAACTGGTTAAACCCGCTCCGTTATCGGGCTGAAGAGCTGTTGGATTAAAAATACAAACACCCCATCCATTCGGGTAAGCTTCATTCCAAAGGGTTTCCATAGGATTACCAAAACCTCCCCCTATTTTAATAAGAACAGGAACCGCCATGGTAGCTTCCTGTGGCAATCTCAATGTAGCTTTGATAAGGGGTTTCTCTCTCACCTCAGGATAGGCAGAAACATCAATAACTCCCGTAATTTCTTTTTGGATATAACGGTTGCCGCCATTTCCTCCCACGCGGGTTTTGACTTCCCATTTTATTTCAGGCCAAATCTCCTTTGCAGGAATCGCTCCATAAAGGGTTTCCTGAACATCCTTCAAAATCTCAGGTCTTCGCTCATTCCACCATTCATCAGAAGTAGCGATGATTTTCCCATTATTCAACTGAAGCAAATTGATGGGAGAATAACTGCCCAGCCGGAAAGAGTCCTTGCCGGGAAAAAAACCAACACTACGGTCATCGTAATTGTTCCAAAGGCCCCAGGCTGAACGGGTAATGGTATGGCCAGAAGAATCGGTCCAATTACCCTCCGGATTAAGGCTGTCCGCAGGAAAAGCATCTGAAGGTGCATTCGGGTCTTCCAATTTAGAAGGTAAAACGGGAAGAGTAATTCCCAATTGTTCCAGCATCTGGTCGCGATCCATCTGATTGGTAACATCAGAAGGTGGAAAATCAGGAAAAACAGGTTGAGCGATGACTTCTTGAAATAAAATCAGTATGAACAGGGTAGGTAAAGCTGCAAATAGAAAGTTGCGGATATTCATAGATAATTTATTTAAGCACAAGACTTTTCACCCCTATTCCCTGGTTTTGGGTAAGTTTCCCAGCCGGAATTCCAGGTCCAACAGAGATCTGCATTCCTTCCACCTGGGTCAAATCCAGTGAGTGATTTGTTTTCGTTTCAAAATAATAAGGCAGAAAAGTCGGATATGGTCGGGGAAGATTCACTGTTGGAATTTGAGTAAGGTCTTTGACAGGAATTTCATAAGACTTCATTTCACTGGAAATTCTTATCGTTTTCCCGTAAGCAAACCCATCTTTTGTAATCAGGGCAATTTGAACAAAACGTGTGTCAGGAGTCAGTGCCCGTCCTGTAAATACCAGAGTTTTCTTTCCATCCAAATAAGGTCCAATCTGCTCCAAACGATGATTCAGGTAATTTTTAATCGAATAATCGTAAATCACCGGCCCGTTCAGATTTTCAGGATCTGTGCGGTGAAGTTCTTCCAGATTGATTTGCAATTCGGACTCATTCGGATCATCCAGCGGAACCAAACCTATCCCCTGCGTCCAGCGGGTTCTTGAAATTTTCGGATAATCATCCTGGGCATGAAAGAGATAGACAGGATGGGTATGATCAATCACTCTTACTGAATAAGTCTGGCGATTATAAAAATCCCATTCATAAGGCAGACCTTCCTCACCAGCCGGAAAAGTCTCAACGCCATCTTTTCCCCTTAAAATAAGATAATAATCAAACGTCCCTTTCTCAACCCAGTCTTTGGGAATCTGGCCTGTATAGGTAAATCCGGTTGTATTTTCCAGTTCAATTCTTCTTCTTCCAGACCATACTTCTACGGATTCAACAGATTTATCTGAAACAACCTGCGCCTCAATCATC
>JAGQVA010000411.1 GCA_020438265.1 Bacteroidota bacterium | reverse complement strand
AGTGGGATCAGGAAAATCAGGGCAATACATGGCAGGAATCAGCGATTCCCGAGGCTGAAATTCCGAAAGTGCAACAATGGCGACAGCGATTATTGGAGAAAATTTCGGATCATGATCTGGAGTTTTTGGACCTGTACCTGAATGAAGATCATGTGTGTTCTGAAGAAGAAATCGTGGCTGCCCTGCGACGAACTACCCTTGACCTGAAAATACAGCCAGTACTCTGTGGTTCTGCTTTCAAAAACATAGGAGTACAGCCTTTGCTGGATGCAGTGATACGCTATTTACCCAGTCCGGATGATATCCCCGAAATCACGGGCATTCACCCCAAAACAGAAGCAAAAAAAGTTCGCAAAACCAATCTTGATGAACCCCTGACAGGGTTGGTTTTTAAAGTTGTGATTGACTCTCATGTGGGAAAAATGGCTTTCTTTCGGTTGTACTCTGGTAAACTTTCTGTAAAAGAGCAGGTGTATAACCCCCGAACCGAGGAAAGTCTGAGAACAAGCAGGATTTTAAGAATCCGTTCGGATAAATTTGAGCCCCTGGAATCCACAGAAGCAGGTGAAATTTGCGCCCTGATTGGCCTGAAGGACATTCAGACAGGTGACACCCTTTGCAGCAAACATGATCCCATTCTACTGGAAAAGATGCAATTTCTGGAACCTGTTGTAGGATATGCGATTGAAGCGCGAACACAAAAAGATGAAAAAAGACTGGAGCCCATTTTACAACGATTACTGGAAGAAGATCCAACCCTTGACCTTGTGTTGGATGAGGAAACCAATCAGACGATTTTGAGAGGAATGGGAGAATTACATCTTGAAGTGGTTTTGGAAAGGTTGCGCAGCGAATTTGATCTTCCTGTTTTGACTGGTAAACCCAGAGTTTCATTTAAAGTAGCTCTGGGTAAAACGATCTCCTGGAAAACCACTTTTGAAAGGCAAACAGGGGGACGCAATCATTTCGCAGAAATTCATTTTGACATTGGGCCTGGAGAAAAAGGTACAGAGGGACTTACATTTATCAATGAGGTGAAAGATGGGAATATTCCCAAAATGTTTATACCCAGCATAAAAAAAGGTTTTGCATCAGCCATGCTCACAGGGCCTATTGGAAGTCATCCCATGCAAAACCTGATGGTTCGGCTGAAAGACGGTGCAATTCATGATACAGACAGTCAGCCTTTAGACTTTGAGGTGGTTGCACAAATGGCTTTTCGCGAAGCCTCTCACGAGGCAGATCCGATCTTGCTGGAGCCTCTGATGCGGATTGAGATTATTACCAAAGATATCTATACAGGAGCCATTAATGGCGATTTGAATCGCCGGGGAGGAGTGCTGGAAGGAATCGAAAACCGCGCCGGATATCAAATTATTAAGGCGAAAGCACCGCTGCGTAATCTTTTTGGTTATGCCAATGATTTGCGGCAGATCAGTGCCGGGAGGGCGAGAGCTTCCATGCGTTTGGCTGGGTATGTGGCGGCTCCGAAGGAGGTTGTTTGAGTGATAATAGCGTAGTGATTAGAACCCTGATTTTGCATGCCTGATGAAGATCCCTCGCTTCGCTCGGGATGCCCAAAAGGCGAGGTCACTTTCCCCCGGCTGGGGGCATCCAGAGCGAAGCGAGGGATCTTCAAAAGTCACTGATTTAGAAGCACTTAAAATTTCCTCTATCAGTTCGTGTTTCTTAATTTACATCATTACTTAACAACTCTAAGCCATTAACCCCAACATACATCCCATCAGTCAAAACCGGAATCACCTCATCCACATTCGCCTGAACAGCAAAATCCACATCTACCTCATATCCGCGATCAATTAATTCCTTTCCTGATAAACAATCTTGGAGCCTTTCTTCCAAATGCTCTTTTAAACTCAGGTACACATTTTCCGCAGCCAAAGCTTCCGGTGATTTATTACCAGTTAAATAGGAAATAATCATCCCGCAACCCAATTGATCTTCCAATGAAGGTCTGAGCGAATTGTCTTCCCATCTTTCTCCTGCAGCAATCAGGGTTATTTTTTGCCCCGCTTTCGCAGCGTATCTTGCACATGCTTCTGCGTTTCTGATACATCCGGCGATCGTTTTGCGATTTTTTCCCAATAAAGAAATGGTAGAGCCATTGGGTGAGGGCAAAACAATACTTAAATTAAGAGGAATGTCTTTTAAAGAAGCGGGAGAAAGAGAGTATTGGGCTTTTCCCCTTTTTCCGGCGAGAATGGCGCCTTTCTTTTTGGCAAAATCATTGGCTCTTTCGTCTTTCCAAAGATAAGGATAAACAGTAGCACCGCGATTTACGCAAATGGAAACGCAGGTGGAGAAGGAGAGCACATCCACCACAATCATGATATCGCTTTGATCGCGGTAGGCAAGCATCCCTTTTTCGCCCCATTCAAAATTAATTTCAAAATCATTCATATTTTTTGTTAACCTTTTTTATTATCTTCCATTAACAGATAAAGAGCAAAAAAATGAACGAACAAAACGCATCATCCATCCAATTCATCCGCTACTTCGATCCTAAAGAAAACGCTTTTTCTATCGCCATGCCAATGGGATGGAATTCTCAGGTGAGTATGGAACGCCCTTACGGAATCATCCGTAGTTGTGGAGTTTCTGTCAGCCCTGATAAGAGAACCAGCATTTTCTTCGGTGATCCTACCCTGCCGATGTTTCAGATGCCTAATCCGATGATGTTCTTGTTCAGAGGTATGAATACGGGAAATCCGCTTAAGCAGATAGAGCATTTTATTCCGGCTCAGCATTTTATGCCTCGTTATGTACAAATGCGTTATGGTTATCTGCCAGGTTTTCGCATCCTTGGGGTACAGGAAAGTCCTTTTATGCGCCAGCTCACAATCAGGAAAATGAGAGAAGAAGGGTTTAATTTTCAGGTTACGGATGCATCGGTTCTTTTTACTTTTGAGGAAAATGGGCAAACCGTTTATGGAAAAATTAATGGTGTTACAGTCAATATGGAACTGGCATGGGCAGTGGATGTTAACGGCCTGATTACCATGGATGATCCCAATCAGATTGAACCCCTGCTTAATCAAATGGTGTCTTCACATCAAACCAATCCTGCCTGGCAGCAAAGAGAAAGCATGCGCAATCAGCAGGTACTCAACCAGATGAATCACGACCACCAGATGCGCATGCAGCAAATGCAGCAGCAGTTTCAGTCGCACCAGAATATGATGCAGCAGATGTACAACTCTGCCGACGCTCAAAATCAGCAGTGGCGTGATCAACAGCAGATCAACGACCAGAGACACGAGCAGTTTATTGACTATATCCGCGATGAAACCACTATCACCAATGGCCACCAAACTGCCAAAGTAGAAGCCGGATACAATAGTTATTATGTCAACCAGACTACGGGAGAATACATTGGAGTCAACAATTATGAAAACCCTGATCCTACCATTTTTGAGCATTGGAAGCGGAAATGGTAGACGGAATAAAGAATTTATTTATGGAGTTTATAGATGGAGAACCTGGGCGGCGTGCCCAGGTTTTTTTTATGTATCCCGTTTCAAAAATTCTGAAGGCGTTTTATTATAAAACTTTTTGAATGACTTAATCAAGGTTTGCCGGGATCTGAAACCGGAAAGTTTCCCCAAAGCTTCAATGGTATAATGGGTGTAATTTTCATCCATGAGTTTTTCCTTACAATACTCACTTCTGAATTGATTGATATAATCGTTGAAATTTAATCCAGCCTTTCGGTTAATGGCTTGTGAAACTTTATGCGTTTGAATAGAAAGTTGATAAGACAATCGGGGAAGGGTTATGCCAGAGTCCAGAAAAACCTCCTGCTGATGGATATAATCGGTAATATGATTAAAAATCCGGTCAATTTCCTCAGGGTAAACGTATGTCCAAAGAATAAAATATATTTGGTTCCAAAAGACTTATGCACCCAGACAAAGCGAGCCCTTTTGAATTATTTCAAGCAGAATTTGGTCAACTATCCGATCCGCGCCGTTCGGGTCAGGTTATCTATCCGCTGGAAGAGATCTTGTTTTTGGTTCTTAGCGGAGTGATTAGCGACTGTAATAGTTGGGATGAGATAGAGGATTTTGGCCAGGATCAATTGGAGTGGTTACGTGGCTATTACCCTTATCAGCGAGGTATTCCTCGTCATGATACGCTCAATCGTGTGATCTCTCTGCTTGATTCTCAGGTTTTGTCTACTCATTTTTCCCGTTGGATCAGTTCCTGGGTGGACCTCCCCCCGGCTACGCTGATCAATCTCGATGGAAAGACCTCTCGGGGTAGCAAAGGCAGTCAAGGGGAAAAGGCCGTTCATTTGGTCAATGCCTTTGCCAACGATCTGCAAATGGTATTGGGCCAAGTGGCTACGGAAGAAAAATCCAACGAAATCACTGCGATTCCCACCTTACTGAGTCTCCTGCATATCAAGGGCTGTGTGATCACGATTGATGCGATGGGTACCCAAAAGGCCATCGCCAGGCAAATCATCGATGGGGAGGCGGATTATGTACTGGCCCTGAAAAACAATCATCCTGAGCTCTATACACAGGTAATAGAGAGTTTCGAGCGTCTCACTCCCATCGATACGTATGAGCAAGTAGAAAAAAACAGATCCCGCATAGAGAGGCGAAAAGTGGAATTACTTGATGATTTTAGTTGGATTGAGCCTGAAATCGTAGCTCAATGGGCTGGTATGGGCCAGATCGCCAGGGTCTTTCGCCAGCGAGAAAGCCTCATCAATGCCAAGATCGAAACCGAAACCAGTTACTACCTCCTTTCCGGCCATCAAGCAGCCCAGGTAATGGCTCAGGCCATTCGAGGGCATTGGGGAGTGGAAAACCGATTACATTGGAGATTGGATGTCCTATTTGGCGAAGATCAGGATCGGAAAAGGACTGAACAGGCAGCAGCTAATTTCTCCGCATTCCGAAAAATGGCACAAAATCTTTTGCTCAACAATCGAACCCGAAAGGCCAGCCTGCCCAGAAAACGCAAAATGGCCGCTAGAAACCAATCCTTCAGAAATGAAATAATTCATGGGTTGTAGATACGTTTACCCTGTGTATTACCCTTCCCCCCTTGCACAATTTCGCCTCCCTCTGTATATTTACCACAAACCACTACACCATGCTCACTGACCTGTTCCTACAGATCAAACAACTGATCATCAAAAATAAGCTGAAAGAAGCCTGCAATCTTCTGATGGACACTGCTGCCTCCAAAGAAGCTATTGATCTGATGGCCAGAGTAGAAAAGCTGGACAACCTTATTATAACCAATCAGATCAGCAACGATGAAGCAAGTCGCGAGGAAAGCCGTATCAGACAGGCCTTATTGACTCTTGTTGAGAAATTAGAGACTGGTCCTGTACAGCCAGC
>JAGQVA010000410.1 GCA_020438265.1 Bacteroidota bacterium | reverse complement strand
AAAGCATGACAGCTAAAATTGGCAAGAAAAAAATAAAAGTTCCTCCGGAAGCTTATGCAGACCTTTATAATCCCAATTTTTGTAATAATGAGTTGTTTAGCCAATCAGTGATGGCGTATCCATCTTTAAGCGGAGAATACTTTTACCTTTATATTTATGGGGGATCCGGATCGGATACCTATTTTGCCAAGTTGATTTTTGACAAGAAAGACTATATCAAGAAAATTGTAGTTGAATATGCTGATTTAATCGCTTTTGGTTCGCTCCGATGGGGATTTATCGGATACTGATTTTTCAGCTTCGGCAAGGGTAATATCCAGAAGAAAAGCTTTCGCGTCTATGGCAGTGTGGTGAGGATCTTCCTCCATAGGAATATGACCTAAATCCTCATAAATAATCATTCTTGCCTGGGGAATTTCTGAAAGAAACCGATACCCATTCGCAACGGGGAGCCACTCGTCTTTTTCACCCCACATGATGAGCGTAGGCGCTTTGATATGCGAAAGCTGGTGAGTATTGTCTTTGAATTTTCCATTTACCAAAGCAAAAAAAGCTTCAGGATTTCCTTCTCTGGAAAAGAGATCATAATAACGATCAACTAATTCAGGGGTAATTTTAGATGAATCTCCATAGACCTGACGCAGAAAGACCTCCAGTACATTTTTCTTGATAATATATCGTACAATTTTATTCACAAATGGGGTACGCGCCATTCGAAAGGGCAGGGGAATGCTTTTTTCATCGAGAAAACCGGCAGAATCGATCAATATGAGCTTATCTACCTTTTGTGGTTGTTCTAATGCAAATTCCCAGGCCAGCCAGCCTCCCAGGGAGCTTCCAGCAACACTACAGCTTTCTACATCCAATAACTTCAGTACCGTATTCAGACAGCGTATATAAGTATCCACATCGTATTTATGGTCAATCCGTGCCTGAGAAAGTCCAAAACCGGGTAGATCTATTCTGATAATTCTGAAGGAATTTTTAAGCTCAGCAACCCACTGATCAAAGGTGTGAAGAGAAGAAAAAGCCCCGTGAATCAAGAGTAAAACAGGTCCTTCGCCTTCGTCCCTATAGTGAACCAGAGTTCCGTCAAAGACCAGAAAACGGGACGCCTCATTTGTATATTTTTGTAAATAAATGCTCAATAGTCACATATTGCTCGATGAGAAAAATACAAAAATTTATTATGCTTGCCTAATACTTTGGATTTTGGCGAAAACAAAAGGGTAATCATGTCGTATTCCTGACCAAAGAAATTCTGCCATTGATTATCTTCGCAGAAAACAGGTTGGAACGATGTCGGTGTTGACTCTAATATTGTTACATTTTTTTCTGGGATTAATTTCCAGTTTTCTGGGAGCCTTACCTTTGGGCACTGTTAATTTATCTGTGGTAGATGCTACAGTCAATAAAAACTTTAAGGCGGGACTTAATATCTCTTTAGCGGCTTCCTTTATCGAAATCCTTCAATCATCCTTAGCATTGTATTTTGGGATGCAAATCTCAGAGCAACTTTCCACAAATATTTATACCCGCATTTTTGTTTTCATTCTTTTTGCTTCTCTTGGGATGATGTTTTTTACCCGTAAGCGAAAAAGTTGTGAAAAGGACTTTTCGCGTAAAGACATCCCCGATTTTTTTAAAGGAATCATCCTGGCTCTGATTAACCCTCAGGCTTTGCCTTTCTGGGTATTTGTTATTACCTGGTTTCAATCTGCCCATTTGCTGGAACTTGATCCGCATGGTCAAATGACTTTAATTGTCGTCTTTTTGGTGGGAATTTGGGCTGGTAAGTTTCTGGCTCTGCTCTTATTTGGCGTGTTGAGTGTGGTAATTGTCAGAAAAGTTCAGGTATTATCTCAATGGATGAATAAAATTATTGGAGGAGTATTATTGTCTCTGGCTATGTATCAGGGAGTTTCATTAATTCTGCAAAGTTAGTTTGGCTATTGGCTTTTTGCCATTAGCTTTTGGTTGGCTAAAAGCCAATAGCTAACGGCCAACAGCTAAAAGGGAAGTTCGCTTTCATGAAGGATCATCAGAATGAGTACCTTCTCCTTCAGAATCTGGAAAATAACTCTAAAATCGCCAACCAGACTCCCAATGCGATAATCACTCGAACCGGATTTTACTCCTTCACACACAGGAAACTGTTCAGGGAATTTGGGAATTTCTCCAAAAACCACATCCAAAAAATCGTTCATGAGTTCCTCTGCTTCTGCATCGGCACCTTCATCCAATAAAAACTGATAAATCTGAGTGATGTGTTCTGTCGCTAGTTTTGTAAGGACAAGTTTTCTTTTCTCTGCCATGTAGGGTGCAGTTCAAAAAATTCTTTTTCGGTAATCTCTCCGCTGGCTTTTGCTTCCCGGATCAGTTGATTAAAGGCGTTTAATGAGAGCTGGGAACGTTCCTTTTTGGATTTTCCAGCGGTACTCATCGACTTTTCAGTTTCCTTTGCCCTTCTCAATGCCCCAATGAGATGATAAATATCTTCAGCAAGAGCAGGATTCCCTGTTACATCAACCCTTATTTCTGTAATCCGACCTTCACGGTCCTTAATTAATTCGACACCTTCCATATTTGTGGAGATTTCCTCCAAGATACGAATTTTTTTTGGAATTGGCAGTTAGCTTTTAGCCTTTGGCAGATCAATCTTTTTCCAAAGCTAATAGCTAAAGGCAAACAGCCTAATGACTTTTCTTCGCAAGCAGATCAGGAGGATACAACTCAGAAACAGCCTGAAATACCTTCTGATTTTCAATGGAAAAAATATTTTCCTGGATATTTCTTTTTTCGCGGGCAGTCAGGTGCCAGCTTAGAGAGGCTGGATTATCGCTCGATTCGCGGTAATATTGGATTGGCAAAATGACAACTTCACCTTTGTACCATTCCCGGACAAACTCCAGTAAATAATCATTGGCCATATCTTTGGCTTCTGCCATGGAATAATAGCCGCCATTTACAGGAGCAATCAGTTTGCTCATCAAACTTTTATGTTCGTCCTGAATGGGATCTTCTCTCTCATTATCACGAATCTGAATAAAAACGATCTGTTCTGTATTCTCCGCAAACCAGTCTTTAAACTCAAATAAGTATTTTACAGCAGTTTGAGTGCCGTAATTGTCAATGGCTCCGGCATCCATTACTTCCATTGGAGGATTACTGGGTAATTTGACAATAGGAAGAATGTAGGGGAAAGTCGCATTCAGGCGGAGTGCGGTAGCCATAAAGAGGCTATCAGCATTTTGTTTTTCAAAAAACCTGCTAAATTCTACCCCACCCGCTTTGGACATATACTGGTCCGTAATTTGATTTTTTCTGCTCAAATAAGAAATAGGGTTCGAGGAGATAAATAATTTCCTTCCCTGATTCAGAATGGTAGGAGTAAGGACAATCTGTGGGATCAAAGCGTCTCTTTCGGCCTGACGATAATCAATCAGACGGCGCTCTTTTAACTCGGGCAAATTGACACCTACCTGATGGTCAAAAGAATAACCCGTCTCCCGATCATATACCTTTCCATCAATTTTTATTTTGCGGTTTGGCAAAAAGATATCAGAAAAATACTGAAAGGAAATCCGGTTGAGCATATCCTGTGAAATCTTGTCACGGTATAGCAAATCACTGCGATGAATATTCTCTTCAGTTACTTCCCGAAACATCAGCTCTCGAAAATACACCGATCCAAACATTCCGCCTGAAGCTCCGGTCATTAATCTGATTTCATCAGTAAGCTCTCCCTGAGTCAGGCTATCAAGATATTGTAACGAACGGAAAGTCCAGAACGCGGACCGCAGGCCACCGCCTGAAGTACAGACAAAAACCGCCTTGGGTTCTCTATGTGTGCCGTATTTTTGCTGATAATTGGCTTTCCAGTTTTCGAGAATCTCGATTGTCAGCTCTCTGTCTTCCTGATAATTGGCTTCAGAAGTAATTTCGGCCAAATATTGTTTGGAGTAGTCTGCTGGCTCTGTCTGGTAATTCATGCCAAAGGCTTGATTTTTTTCTTTTAAAAAATCTACGCTGTCATATATAAAAATTAAGCCCAGAACACATACCAGCGTCATAACTCCTGATTTTCTAAACCAAAAAGTGATTGCCCCAATAATCATAAGAGCCAGGGAAAGCATAAGTAGAAAACTGGCACCAGCGGGAATATGGAAATAGGGATTGCCATCCAATAACCCCAAAACCCCAATCAATACAAAGGTTATGATTTGCATCAAAAGAAGTTTTCCGTGGTGTTCATTGAGAAATGTAACGACATTTCTTAGCTCAGCCTGAGGCGGGTTCTCAACCTTTACCAGGGTAAATGGAAACCGCAAATAATTATCTGTCCTCTGTGGATGTCTTAACCCTTCCCGGGCTTTACCTATAATTAACCAACGATTTCGTCTGACTTTTTTAGAGGTAAGGCTTTTCTGAATTTGCGCTCCATACCTTTGAAAAGAATTACTCGCAAAAAAATAGGTTGCTGATATTAAAAAGACAATTCCGATTCCCATGAGAAGTCCTAATACTTTCTCTATGACGAGCCAGCTTAATCCTCCTTCAATTTCCAGGTGATAATCAAAAAATCGCCAGATATAAAGAGTCAGAAAGAACCCCGGAACCAGCATATTATTGAAAGAAAGTGTGTAGAATGGGCTCTTGGTAAACGCGATAAAGTGGAAACGATAACTTTCATTGATGTAGAAAGTGATCATGTAGGCAAACAGAAAGGCGCCCAGAGCAGAACCAACGAGAAAGGTACTCCAGAAATTTTCTTTCCCCAGATACTCAGGTTCAAGAAAAAGATAAGGGCCACCAAAACCAGCCCCAATTGCACCTGAAAGAAAACCGATCAGTAAAACCCAGAATGCAAGCATAACCTTATGCCGGTGAATTTGTCTGATTAGTAACCTCACCGGGAAAGAAAAGAGAAATGCAGTCAATATGTGTTTTACTCTGTGCATGGGTAGATTTCGCTGGTTTTAAAACATAAATTTCCTGTTCTGAAAATATTTTCAGGCAGAAATAAAATAATTTAGCAGTTGTAATGTATTAGGAAAAGATATTCAACTTATATACGAAAAACTCATCGAAAAGGTAGTCCGGTCGCACACTAATTTTGACTTTTCATACACGAATGAAAAATCCCGGATATTTATAGTAAAATATCCGGGATTCGCTTTTAAAGGTATATTATAAATCGTCGGTTTTTAACCAATCATATTTTCAGGAATGACTACTTCATCAAATTCTTCTTCGGTAAGATAACCCAGCTTAATAGCGGCTGCTTTAAGAGTTGTATCCTCCGCAAAAGCAGTTTTTGCAATCTTGGCTGCCTTATCATAACCAATATGTGTATTAAGGGCAGTTACCAGCATCAG
>JAGQVA010000409.1 GCA_020438265.1 Bacteroidota bacterium | reverse complement strand
GATTTTTGTATTGCCAGGGTTAGCCGCCGCCAAAACGGGACCTTCGGTTTGGCTGGCTTATGTATTGGCTGGTGTTTGTGTATTACCGGCTGCGCTTTCTAAAAGCGAATTAGCGACAGCTATGCCTTCTTCGGGGGGAACCTATATTTATATTGAAAGAACCTTTGGGCCCATTTTCGGTACGATAGCCGGGTTCGGGCTTTGGCTTTCTCTGTTGTTGAAAAGCTCTTTTGCTCTCGTGGGTTTTGGGGCTTATTTGCTCGTCTTGACTGATGTTCCTCTGAAACCTACTTCTCTGGCGCTGCTGGGAGTGATCATATTACTAAATGTACTAGGAGCGAAAAAGGTCGGAAAAGTTCAAATTTTTGTAGTGAGTTCGAGTTTGATTGGACTCGCCGCGATTTTATTTTCGGGTCTGATTCAGGTAGATCCCGCGAATCTGGAACCCGCTTTTACACAAGGAAGTTCGGGATTTTTACTGGCAACAGGATTTGTATTTGTTTCCTATGCGGGAGTTACCAAGGTCGCTGCCATTGCCGGAGAGGTGATTAATCCCGGACGAAACTTACCCAGAGGAATGATCCTGGCGTTGATATTAATTTCTATTGTTTATGGATTTATTGTCTTTGCGCTGGTTGGAAATGTACCAGTAAGTCAACTTGAGACAGATCTGCATCCCATTTATACCCTGGCCGAAACACTGGGAGGAAAAATTGCAGGAATTGGTGCGGCAATACTTGGAGTAGTTACGCTAACTTCCATGGCAAATTCCGGGGTTCTGGCTGCCTCTCGTTTCCCTTTTGCCATGAGTCGAGACAAACTCCTGCCTCCGATTTTAAAGCGCCTGCATCAACAATTTATGACGCCTGTTGTGTCGATTTTTCTTACCGGACTGGTCATGGCACTGGCTATTATCTTTCTGGAAGTAGAGGGAATCGCCAAACTGGCCAGTGCTTTTATGGTTATGATGTTTATCTCGGTCAATGGAGCGGTGATTGTTTTGCGGGAAACAGCGGTACAATGGTATAAACCTGAATATAATTCTCCGCTTTATCCCTGGATGCAGCTTTTTGGCATTATTTCGGGGATTATTCTTTTGATTTTGCTGGGAGGATTAGCCCTGGTTGGAGCGATTGTCATTATATTCCTGGGATTAATCATGTTCTTCCTTTATGGGAAAAATGCTTCTTCCAGAAAAGGCGTGCTAAAGTTATATGGTCGCCGGACATTCATCGTGATGTTGTATAATCGCAGATTAAGGGGAAGATTAATACGCAGTGCGCTGAAGCCTCCAAATCCCAAGGATTCGTCCCTTAATGCGAGCAATAATCTTGACGGACTACTGGCCAAAGAGGCAGCGGTAGTCGTTCCTCTTTATGGAAAAGAGCGTTCTCCGGAAATGCTTGTAGAAATGGGGGCGGCCCTGGCCAGGGGACGTAAAACCCAGGTGGTACATATTACAGAAGTTCCTTATCAGACGCTTCTCGATGGGTTGAGTGGTTCGGATGAGGTCATTACCTCGTTGAATCGACGAATTGCTGCGATGGCCGAAGAAAAAAGGGTCGAGGTAGAGTTTGATGCTGCTGTTACGCATGAACTGGTAGATACTGTACATGCCATAAGTGAGCAAACGCATTGCAAATGGATGGTTATGGGTTGGAGTGGTCGTGCCGCAAATGGACTGCTGGTGAGAAACCCGGTTGGCTGGTTAATCACTCATCTTAGTTGTAATCTGGCTTTATTTAAAGATTCCGGGGTAAGATATATCCGGAAAATTATGATTTACCCGGAGCCGGGGCTTTCTGACAAACTCGTTTCTTTAGCGATTGATAGGGTTTCAACTTTTTATGGTGCCGAAATAACTTTTGTTCGCGTTATTCCCAAAGATGCTACGGAAGATGAAGAAGCAGGGCAGCGGAAATATCTCTCAGAACTGCAAAATATTTGCAAGATTAAGTCAGAAAGTAAAATTTACAGAGGGGATGATCCTATCGAAACGATTGTGGATATTTCCGTAGGGTATGACCTGCTGGTTACAGGTCCTCCCCACGAAAGTAATTTATTTAATGTTATTGTCGGTACAGGAAAAGATAAGCTTACCGAACGGGCGGTTTGTTCGGTGCTTCGTATTTCTGAGCCATCGCTTCAGGAATATGATCCCAAACGAATGCATATCGGAGAATCGACGATGGCGGAGATTCTTTTTGATCTGTAAGGACTGATATCTCCTGGATTAAATTTATTCTGCTCAAAAAACAATCACTCTTCTTTTATAACCCGCCCATAAGCCCTATCCCCATTAACAGAAACCTCCACCAGATACACCCCATTTGGCACCTTTTGTCCGTTTGCGGTCGCTCCATCCCAACTCAAATCCATGGGTTGCAGATATTTTCCTTCCCAAACAGTGCTAATTAATTTTCCTTCAAGTGAATAGATGCGCACCATTCCATCCCCAAATTTTTCCATCGCCAGACTAATAGTCACCTGATCCTTAAAAGCATTTGGATAAATTTTTAACCCAGAGTTTTCTTCTAGGTTTGATGAAAAAGTTCCTGTAGATCCTTCCACGCCAAAATCGACTTCCCAGAGTGCGCCATTAGCAGCATGTTCTATCACATACATCTTATTTCCCAGAATGGCAGCATCTACAGGATGATTAAAACCTAAGGCAATGCGGGTGATATTCGCTTCATAATTGTTTCCAACCTTCTGTAAATCGATCAACAAAAGATCTTCTCCTATTTGGTTAAAAGGTTTAAACTTGCGGTCGTCAGTATTGCTATAGCTTAAAGAAAATGCTTTTCCCTTAAACTCCTGGGGCAGGGCGTTTTGCGTGTCAAATGTCAGGCCGACTGGCGAGCTATGGGGAGTGAATGTGCCCATTTTTCTTCCTATATTGCTGGCATCTTTAATCTGTGAATCTACAGTGTCTCTGAATAAATCCTGATCCGGCCCATTGCTCATAACAGGGGATACCAACGGAACTCCAGGTTTAGGTGGAAAATTAGGATCATTGTGAAAGGTTGATTCCATATTGACACTGGTAACCAGCGGGTCTGATGAAGGTGGGTTATAGTTTGGGTATTGCATGAGGTTTTCATTAGGACCTATCATCCATGGGAATCCGTAATGTTTTCCTTCCTGAATCCAGTTTAACTCTTCCTGCCGATCAGATTGATCAGCCTGGTCCAGACCAAATAAAAGCCCTGTAGAATCATATTCTATGTCATAAGTATTGCGTAAACCAGTAGCAAAAATGAAATCATCCATAAATACCTCATCATCCTGTAAAGTAAGATTGGAAGTATCTACAGGAAATTTGAGCAGTTTGGCTGTGAAAGCATTTTCCCGTTGGCCATTACTTTTTAATTCTCCATGATCAGTTCTGGCGCCACTGTTTACGAGAATATATTCTTGATCAGGGGTTTCAATGACTGCATTAAACCGATGGTCCCGACTACTTCTGGGATAGGTTGCAGTTACCATAGTGGTCCAGGTAGCGCCATCATATTTTTTGACAATTGCTATATTATTAGCAGTTCCATTTACCATGCTGACAAGGTAGATATTTCCACTCCCACCAATTTCAAATCCATATACTTCATCTAACCCGTGATCCCCATTATTAAAGACCATGGTAGCATTGCCTGCTGCCACATTTACCTTGAATATATCTCCACTCACCGTAGCATAATAAAGTTCGTTGGTGGCTGGATCGACATCAATACGAGTTGCGGTAGAAGACCCTATATCCATGACTTTTCGGATGCTTATGGAATCATGTAAGGCCATGGGTTGTCCCCAGGTAAGAGTGAGAAAAAATAATGATAAAGTAGTTAGCAGGAAAGATTTCATGATCTTAGGTTGTTAGTTTTGAGTAAGGATTATTTTTTCAGAAAGTAAGCTTGTCTGAGTCTCCAGTTGGATGATGTACAGTCCTTTAGGATAGGAATTTCGGTCAATTTGAAAAAAGTTATTCCCAGAGACCGTCTTTCCTTTGAATAAAATTGCTACTTGTTTTCCATTGATATCTGTAAGCTGAACTGTTACTTTTTCATTGCCAGATGAGTAATATCCGACAATAATTCTGGATGAGTCATAATCTTGCAGAATTGTCAACTGATTGTTTGAAGATTCGGTTTCTAAAGGAAATCTGAAAAAACAGAAATCCCGGACCCCATAATCTAAAAATAAGGGTGCCCGGGATATCTCTAAATCGCTGCAATATCTCACTAGAATATCTCCTCACATGGGTTATTAACTTTAACTTTATTTCTCACGCACAACCGATACTTACCATCCTTCTGCCTGACCAGTTTCCACGCGAAAAATCCGAGAAATTTTTCTTTGTCATCAATTACAGGAATAGCTCCTAAAGGATTCGCTCCAAAATCTATGGTTTGGGTACTCCCGTCTGACTCAGTGATTACGATTTTTTGTAAGTAAGTTTGGCTAATGAATTCATCATCTTTTTCGTTGTAGTCTGCAGGTAACAAACCCTTGTAAGACTTGTCCTTTTCAAGGTGAAATGAGTACTTATACACACTATCTTTGGCCTCTGATTTATATTTATATATTTCTATCTGTATGGTTGATGTATGGTTATTTTCAAATACAATATGTGGTCTGGTATATCCGGGTTCATCGGATATATACATATCATAATTAATAAAAAAATTTTTCCTTATGTTGGTTTGGCTAATGACGGATTGGGAAATCCCCATGATAATAACAAAAATGATCAAGTTGATTTTGATAATGTTCGGTTTCATAATAACGTTATTATTTGATTGTAAAATTGGAGTAAACACGATCCGAATAAAAAGCTTTAATGTGTTCATTTTGTAAAAATTTTGTTTAAAAGTTCTTCTGAAAATAAGTGTGATTTGTTGCTCATATTGCTTTCTACCGAAGGTGGGGGGAATATTACCCAGATTTAGGATTATTTTTGATAAATATTTTTAAGTAATTGATTTCCAGTATCCTGTGGCCAGTATTTTGTAGGGAAGAAGTTTTGGGACAAGGTTGATTTCCATTTCAAACATTCTCAAATCAAATAAATGAAAACATGAGTCATCCCATATTTTTAAAGGTGGGTAGCCAACCTTTCGATTGCTATGCTCCCTTCAGCGCTATACGTCAATAAAACCTTCCCAGACAGGCCGGAAATCGTGTTTTGATTGACGCATAGTGCTGGCTTGCTTTTCATCCTGGCATTTTCCTGTATACGTCAATAAAACCGTCCTATACAGGTCCAAAACCAAGTTTTTATTGACGGATAGCCCCAAACTACCATCTTAAATTCGGGATAAAGCCAGAGAGATCGCAATCTGAAAATTCGGGATGACTTATGTTTCGGTAAATCCGGGAATCCGGATACGTT
>JAGQVA010000039.1 GCA_020438265.1 Bacteroidota bacterium | reverse complement strand
TATTACTTCCAGAAGCCGGAACAGGAGTTTTTATACTCTCATCAATGATTTCTTCCTGATCATCCTCTTTGTTTTCTGCAGTCATCGTTTGCTCATCAGTCTGAAAATGCTCTTCCGGTAATTTTTCTTTCCAGACCGAATCGATTTCCGCAATTCGGGGTTCATCTTTAGTCTGCTCTTCAGGATCCTGATTGAGTAGCCAAAACAAACTACCAAACAAAATCACGATAGAAGCTGCTGCAATGGTGTATGACCACCAGACAGCAATCTTTTTCTTTCGGGGACGTAATTCAGCCTCAATGGCTGGCCACAAATCCACTCCCGGATCCGCCTCAAAATGCTCAAACTCTGTTTGGAGCAATCCTCTTATGTCTTTATTCTCGTCCATGATTCAAACATTTAATAAATCAATCTCCTCTTTTATAATCATTCTCCCCCTCAATTTCCCCCTACTGCTCTTATATTCAATTTTCTCAATTTCTCCTGTAATATTTTTTTAGCCCGGGACAATTGAGACTTGGAGGTTCCTTCCGAAATTCCCAGTATATCTGCAATCTCCTGGTGTGAATAACCTTCAACTACATACAGATTAAAAACCGTTCTGTATCCCGCTGGCAATTCACTAATCAGCTTGAGTATTTCATTTTTGCTTAGCACAGAAAGTACATCCGCGTCAAATTCCATATCTCCAGCTTCTTCAATGTCTACCATAAAGTATCGGCTGTTTCTCCGATAGTGTTCAATAGAAGTATGCACCATAATTCGCCTTACCCATCCCTCAAAAGATCCCTTCCCCTGAAAAGTGCCGATATGCTTAAAAACCTTGACAAATCCATCTTGTAGAATATCCTTGGCATCATCGTGATTGTCTGCATATCGGAGGCACACCCCAAACATCAGCCGGTTGTATTGCTGGTAGAGCGCCCGCTGATAAGCAGGGTCCCCTTCCTGGCATCCCTTAACCAGCTCTGACTCTGTATATTTGGCAGCCATCCGCATATATAAGTTTGCTTTCTTTTTCCTCAGTGTTTAACAGTCAGATGAAATTACCCGACAATTGGTTGCATGAAAAATATTTTTTTTTAACCCGCGCATTAAGAAATGTTTACAGCGAGAAACAACTATTGCGAATTGCAATTAGAAACCCTAACTTTGCACCGGTTTTTTGAACATATAACAAAATATTCATTAAGATAAATTAAGATGGCAATTACTGCAAAAGACGTAAACAAATTGCGGCAGCAAACCGGTGCTGGAATGATGGATTGTAAAAAAGCCTTGGTAGAAGCAGAAGGTGATTTTGAAAAAGCAATTGATATTCTCAGAAAAAAAGGACAAAAAGTAGCTGCGAAACGTGCTGACCGGGACGCAAATGAAGGAGCTGTTTTTATTAGCTTGTCTGATGACAATAGCTATGCAGTTCTTATTGAGTTAAACTGTGAAACTGACTTCGTTGCCCGTAACGATGATTTCCAGACACTCGGTGAAACGATTGCTAATATTGCTCTGAGTAATAAGCCTGAAAACCTCGAAGCGCTTCTGGACCTGAATATGGAAGATGGCCGTCCGATTTCTGGACACCTCACTGACGCTATTGGTAAAATTGGTGAAAAAATTGGCGTAAGTAAATTTGAGAGCATTAGCGGGGAAATCGTAGTTCCCTACATCCACCCTGGAGCCAGAGTAGGTGTAGCTGTTGCTTTTAACGGAGCTAATGATAATGTTGAAACAGTAGGAAAAGATGTTGCCATGCAAATTGCAGCGATGAGCCCTATTGCCATTAACGAGGATGGTGTTGCCCAAAATATCATCGACCGTGAGCTGGAAATTGGAAGAGAGCAGGCTTTGGCAGAAGGAAAACCTGAACAAATTATTGACAAAATTGCTCAGGGAAAACTGAAAAAATATTTTAAAGAAAATACTTTGTTGCACCAGGATTTTGTGAAGGATACTTCCAAATCAGTGGGACAATATATAAAAGAGGAATTGGGTGGCGGAGCTACAGTCGTCGACTTTAAACGCCTCCAATTAGGTCAAAGTTAATTGATGAAAAAGTAAAAAAGAGAGTTGAATAAACTCTCTTTTTTTTTAACCCTTATTTCACCCTGGCGAAATTTTTGTTCTCTATGTAGCTATTATTAAATTTACTCTGAAGATATAAAACAACTCAATGAATTATCCTTCTCCAACTAAGTACCGACGTATCTTGCTCAAATTAAGCGGTGAAGCCCTGATGGGCGACCAATCCTACGGGATTGAAAGTGACACCCTCCACAGATACGCAGCTCAAATTCTAGAACTTAATGAACTGGGAGTTGAAGTGGCCGTTGTGGTAGGTGGTGGTAATATTTTCAGAGGAATGGCTGGTGCGGCAAAAGGTATGGGACGCGCTCATGCCGATTATATGGGAATGCTGGCCACTGTGATCAACGGAATGGCACTTCAGGATGCGCTGGAGAGTCAGGGAGCCAAGTGCAGGCTTCAGTCCGCTATTGGTATGGAAAAAATCTGCGAACCTTATATTCGCAGACGGGCGGTGAGGCACCTCGAAAAAGGCAGAATTGTGATTTTTGGGGCAGGTACCGGAAACCCCTTTTTCACCACTGATACAGCTGCCAGCCTCCGGGCCATTGAAATTGAAGCTGACGTGGTGTTAAAAGGTACCAGAGTGGATGGCGTTTATACTGCTGATCCGGAAAAGGATGCCAATGCACAGAAGTTTGACTCCATTTCATTCGCAGATGTGCTCGCCAACCGGTTGAATGTCATGGATATGACAGCTTTTACCCTTTGTCAGGAAAACAAATTGCCAATCATTATCTTTAATATCAACCATCCTGAAAATCTCCGACGCATTGTTTTAGGTGAAACAGTGGGAACACTGGTCAGCTAAATTTTCTGCATAAAAAAACGGAGCTACTTATCCAAAGTAGCTCCGTTTTCTTTTTTATCCTTTTTACATTCCAGCTCTTACAAAAATCCCTGCCGGCAGTTTCCGACCAGATCTCTCAGGCAAATACAATTCTCCTGTTTCCATTTGTTGGGTTATTTGTTGAGAAAAATGAGTTAAAACCAGGTTCTCTATTACCAAAGGAGAAAAACCCAGTGAATAGCTGTTAAATACAAGAAATCCTTCTTGTGGATTCAAAATCGAAGCCACGCTTTCGGTCAGTTCATTGACCATATCCTCAAGCTTCCACTTTTCCCCCTTAGGACCATGCCCATAAGCCGGAGGGTCCAGAATAATCCCATGATAAGTATTGCCACGGCGGGCTTCTCTCTTGACATATTTAAAAGCATCTTCCAACAACCAGCGAATATTGTCCAGGCGACTGGATTGCATATTGTGGTTTGCCCAGTTCAGGACATTTTTAATGGAATCACAATGAATGACATCTGCCCCGCCTGCCCGGGCTGCCAAAGAAGCACCTCCGGTATAAGCAAACAGGTTCAGTACCTTCGCAGAGTTTATTTTTTTTACCGCTTTATAAATATAATTCCAGTTGACCGCCTGCTCAGGGAAAATCCCCACATGCTTAAAACCGGTCAGTCCCAGCCGAAACTTGAGTTCCATGTCTTTATAGACATATTTGATATACCATTGATCAGGAATATTTTTAAAACGATCCCAACGACCTGAGTGGCTCCCTTCCTGTACAAATCTGGCAAAAGCCATTTCCTTCCATTCCTTTTCAGACAGTGATTTTGACCATACTGCCTGTGGTTCAGGACGCCTGAGGATATATTCGCCAAATCTCTCTAATTTCTCCTCATTCCCACTATCAATGAGTTCGTAATCCTTCCAGTATTTGGGATAGTATAATTTCATTCCTGTTAATCTACTACCCTGCGGATAAACCAACGATCATTTAAGGTGATTCCCAACCTGAAACGGGCGTAATATTCTTCTAAGGGAAGGTTACTATCTAAACTACCGCGTTTTCCCAGCTCTGCGCTAAGGTTAATCCGGGAAGTTGCCCTACCTTGATTCAATCGGGAATTTCCTTTCAAACCAGCCGGAAGTCCTATACCTACCGTAACTCCCAAATCCTGAATGGATTGGTCATTAATCTGAATGTATGATTGTCGCCAATAGGCACCGAAACGGTAATTGATTCGGCGACCGTATTTAAAGGATTCTGGATCAGAAAACTCTACGCCTATACCTGCACGAACTTGTTTTCCCAGTACCGACTCATCACTAAAGTATTGAAATTGGGCCCAGTCCTGATAAGAAAAATCTGCACCAAATGCCCAGTAGCCAGGACGGTTTATCATAAAACCAGCTCCCAAACTCGGAGGAATGACAATTTCGCTATATTCCACTCCGGCAAGGGTAGTATCTGAAAAATCTCCGTTTCCAAAGATTGTAAAACGGTCTCCCGTCAGGTTGAGGCTGTATTCGGCTGCCGCACCAATTCTAAACAGGATTCGTTTGGATGCCTTAATCGTATCCTGATAAACAAAACCTACCTGTCCGCTTAATCCTTTGATATAAACATCTTTTCGGATAGATAACTGCTGAAAGGTAGGAACCCCAATTGTATCTTTAATCGTTAATACCTGATTGGTCCAGTCATATCGTGTATTTCCAAACAAGTATTTTACATTTGCTCCCAAACGAAGTTTATTCCTCCAGAATCGGAAAGCTACCCCAAAATATAACTGATTTAGTCCTCCCAAAGCATTATACCGGTTTTCTTCCAGGTATTTTACCGTATCTTGCAGAGTAATCTCCCGGAGTTGGGAAGCATTATATCCCACTGCACTATAGGGTGCAAACCCCATAACAAGCACTAAATTTTTATTAGAGGGGAATCCAAAACCAATATCCTGAAAACCTGCTGTAATCTGATTTTCAGAGGAATTATTTGAGCGAAGGTTGCTCAATTGACTAAAACCCGAAATATCAAAAGTGGTAAATACCAAATCTGCATAACCAGCAGGATTAATTCGGTTTAATGAGAAATAGTTATCAGAGGCCATTCCGATGCCTCCCATTCCCGCATTACGGGTTGTAGTATTACTAAAAATATCCCCGATCCCATAGCGTGAGTATGGACTGAGTGTCAATTCCTGCGCATATAGCGTAAAAATTAGCCCCAGTTGAAAGATCCCTAACGCAATAAAACGACTCTTATTCATATAAATTTTTATGATTCAATACCTTATAAATCCCCTCAAGTGTGAGATAAGCGTCTGCAAAGTTGATGTTTTTCAAATGATTTTCAAAAAGTTTCATGTCTCCACCTGTCAGATAGACGTCCAGTTGGTCTTGAAAGGTTGCTCTATGCAAATTTATTACCCCATTAATTTCAGCAATTACTCCATTGATTACTCCCGAACGCATGCTCTGGATAGTTGAATCGCCAATTAATGGAGGCACGTCTTCAAACGTAACCAGTGGCAGCCGTGCTGTAAACTCATGCAAGGCTCTGAATCTCATATTTATACCAGGTGAAATTGCCCCTCCCAGGTATTCTCCATGTTGATTTATAATATCAAATGTCAATGCCGTACCTGCATCGATTACCAGGACTGCACGGGGAGCTGATTTAGACCAGGCACCTATCGCCGCCACAATCCTGTCGACTCCCAAAGTTGCAGGCGTTGCATAACGGTTTTTGATCGGAAGATCGGAGTCTGATTTGATTTGTTGAATGGATTGTATCTCAGAGAATTTTTCCCTCAGCATGTTAGTTGGGAAAATATCTTCCCCGGCCACACTCATCCAGCCAATTTGCAGATGCCTTCCCTCCATTTCAAGCAGCAGATTGGATAATTCCTCCTGAAGACCTGCTGTAGACAGGTTCCAGTTTTTTTTCATTATACCCTTAACGAAAAGACCGGCTTTCGTACGAGTATTCCCTATATCAATGGCTAAAATCAAAGGACAAATGTTAGTTCTTTAAACCCCAAATAATGCAGCGAATCATTCATGCGAATGATCAGTTTTCCACTCTTTTCTACTCCGGCAATCGAAACAATTTCTGATTTACCCTGAATGATTACTTTGATATCTTCCTGATATCCATACAAATACTGGTAATACATTCGGTTAATATAATGAGAATCTCCATCCTTTAATTTCAGATAAGCATTTTCAACCGAAGAAAGCGCATCCATTAAAACCTTTTCCAAATCAAATTCCCGGCGACCAGCCTTTTCCATAGAAGTAGATCTGTGTTCAAATTCAGCAGGAAATTTCGTTTGGTTCACATTTAGTCCTATTCCTATGATACTCGCCTTAATAGAGCTACCCTCCAGTTGGTTTTCAATCAGAATCCCGGCAGTTTTCTTTTGATTAATCAGAATATCATTGGGCCATTTGATTTGGATATTTTCCCAGGGAAGATATGTTTCCAGCATTTGACAAAGAGCTACAGAAATTACTTTACTTAAAGAAAAAACCTCTTTTATATCCAGAAATTCGGGATAAAAAATCAGACTAAAGGTTAGATTCTTGCCCGGGGGAGAAACCCATATATTTCCCTGCTGACCACGGCCTTTTGTTTGGTTAAAGGTCTGAATCAGAGTCCCATCCGGAGGATTTTCCTTTAGTAACTCCGCTGCATAATTATTCGTAGAGCTAGTTTCCGGAAGGCTAATTCTATGTTTTCCTACAAAGGAAGTTTCAGGCATCATGCCAAAGAATTTCGTTTTTACTCTTAAAAGGGTTAAATTTAGTTAATTCATATTTTAACACACAGTAAATACTATTGAATGACAAAAATCTTACTGGATGCAAAAGCAATTTCGGATATTGCAGTGAAAGGATTGCAGGAAATTAAAGGAAAAGACATTATTCGAATGGATTTGACAGGGACCAGCGGGGCGGTGACGGATTATTTTATTATTTGCACTGGTACTTCTGACCGACATGTAGCATCACTGGCCGAATCTGTCTTAAAGGAAATGAAGGAGCATGGAGAAAGACCCATCAGCACAGAAGGCCTTCAGCATGGAGAGTGGGTGCTTATAGACTTTGTCAATGTTGTCGTTCATATCTTCCAACAGGAAAAAAGGAATTTCTATCGTCTGGAGGCTCTTTGGGGAGATGGCGAATTCGAAAGATTTGAGGACGTTTCCTGATTAACCCATAATCATTTGGATAAATACATGAACGGATATTTAGCTTAATATCCGACAGAAGGGCATTAGCTCCTGAAAAGCATCTAATTCTTGTCCCGGGATTGGATTAAAATAGACACAAAGAATTTCTAATTTTTGTAGTGTTATAAAATGGATCACGGTATCCACGTTACAGGCATTACAATAGAGCTCTCTCAGATTGGTTAAACCTGAAAGGGCATGGATATCATTATTCTTTATATAAGGATAGGAAATGTCGAGCACTTCCAACTTATCCAGTTTTCCGATAATTTCCAGATCAAGACTCTGGGAAAAGGTAAGATGTAATTCTTTTAATTGAGGAAGTTGAAGCAATGGACGAAGGTCTTTAACCTGGGTTTCACTGATGTCCAGCGATTCTATAGATGAGAAGTGGGAAACAGGCGTCAAATCAGTAATACTGCTACCGCTACAGTCGAGTTCCTTTAAGCAAGAAATATCATTCCAATTAGAAATTTCCATTCCGTTTGTTTCCAACTGGCCTTCCAGAATGCCTTGCCATTCTTCACTTAATTCTGCCCACCAGGTTGATAGCGCAATAGTTTTTGGGACCATGTAACTCCTCCTTTAGTTAATTTGACGCCAGCCCAAATATAGCTGGCCTTTGGGTTGATTCAGAATAAGAGGACGTTATTATATTACATTGACAATATCTGACAAAGACTTAAGAGACGGGGAAGAAGGAAATTTCTCGCTATCAGGTGAATGAGTTTAGGGCTCTTTTGTCATCAAACCTAACATCAAAATATTTGATTATTTCTAAAAAAAGAGATTATCCGGTCGGACAATCTCTTTTTTGATTTATTCTCGATTCTTACGATTCGGAGTCTAGGCCCTCAGGCGATCTTTTAGCTGGGTAATAGGCAGGCTAAGCAAGTTAAAATCAGGATGCACATCCTTGAGCATATCAAATTTCTCACAATACATCTCGGTTGCTCGTTTATTTCTTTCCACAAAGTTGATCAGTTTGTAAAAATACTCTTTTACATCAGGATGCGCCTTTTCAATAATACGGGCTTTTACCTTACTAACTTCAAAGTCCTTCTCACGGGCAAAATAAGGAACCAACAGAGGCTTCATCTTCATTTGCTCATCTTCTTCAAAATTACTATTCGCAAAAGCCTTGATCAGCTTTTGAACGTAAGTTCTGTCAAGTGGAGAGTCAAGAAAATAAGCCATTTTATCCCAAAACAGATAAGGGATATAAGCTCCACCAAAACGATCGGCAGTCTGCACCAAAAACCGATTAAAATCATCTTCATCTTCGCCCGCTTTCAGGTGTAGCCTGGTTAGTTCTTCTACCAGTTTATCTTTATCCTCCTGCCATTCACCGTAATACAGGTCTTCAAGTTTTTCTAATTCCTTTACCAGGTCCATATGTTGGATTTATTATGCTTCGTTTAGGGTAGGTAAATGTACTAATTACCTACTTCAGATATAAATTTTATTCTTACCAATTGTATTTCTTCTTTTTCATAATCCAGGCCAAGTTCTTCCTCAGCCAGAGCCAAATCGTCCGTTTCGGCATTCATAAAATAATCGTAAATATCATCGATCTTGTCCTCATCTACACGGTCCTCTACGTAATAATCGATATTTAGCTTTGTACCGGAGTAAACAATCTGCTCTACATTCTCCAATAATTCACTAAAATCCATGCCTTTCAAGCCAGCAATCTCATCAAGCGGTGTCTTTCGGTCCACGTGTTGAATGATGAATAATTTATTCATCGATTTTCGTGCCGTAGATTTTACCACTACATCAGTAGTCCGCTCAATCCCATTTGTCTCCACATAATCCTGGATCAATTTAATAAAGGGGGCTGCAAATTTTTTGGCTTTTCCCTGTCCCACTCCTGTAATATTCAAAAACTCCGCAATTGAAATCGGATATTTAGTTGACATATCTTCCAGAGAAGGGTCTTGAAAAACTACGTAAGGAGGAATTTTCTTCTCCTTGGCAATCTTTCTTCTTAACACCTTTAGTTTTTCAAATAAGTCTGTATCATACGTTTTGAAATCCTCTACAGGGGTCGCATCCTTTTTAAGTTGATCAAAATCCTGATACTTGATTAATTTCACCGGAGAGGGTTTGCCCAAATATTCATGACCTTTTTTACCCAGCTTTATCACCCCATAGTCGTCAATGT
Source organism: Bacteroidota bacterium (assembly GCA_020438265.1). GTDB lineage: Bacteria > Bacteroidota > Bacteroidia > J057 > J057 > JAGQVA01. Next base: position 6,808 of record JAGQVA010000039.1, on the reverse strand, counting down.
CTTTAATCAGATAATCGTTGACAATTAACTGGCTATAGACCGACTTCCACTTTTTCTCATCCAGCTCTTCTCCTTTTTTATGAACGGGGAGTTTATCGTGCTCGTAAATCGTAATCTGCTGGTTACTACTTCCCCTCAAAAGATTAATCAGATGATTCAGACCAAATTTCTGGTTCACCTGATCTACTGCCTGCAGAGCCATTGTTACATATTTTTGGGCATCAAACGTTTCCTTAGGATAACGACAATTGTCGCACATTCCATTGCAATTTGAATCGTCGAAATACTCTCCAAAATAATGAAGCATCATTTTCCTCCGGCAAGTACCAGATTCGGCAAATGCTGCCATTTCATAGAGAAGATGTTTCCCGGATTCTCTCTCACTCACGGGTTTATCCTTCATAAACTTTTCCAACTTCACAATATCATTGAAATCGTAAAAAAGGATACAATTGCCTTCCAGACCATCCCGGCCAGCCCGCCCCGTTTCCTGATAATAACTTTCGATACTCTTGGGGACGTCATAATGGATCACAAACCGCACATCAGGTTTGTCGATGCCCATTCCAAAAGCAATCGTTGCTACGACAACGTGGACATCTTCATTCAGGAACATGTCCTGATGCCGGGTTCGCGTATTGGAGTCCAGGCCTGCATGATACGGAACTGCCTTGATTCCATTAATATTGAGAATTTCAGCATTTTCCTCGACCTTTCGACGACTCAGGCAGTAGACAATCCCGGATTTTCCCTGATTTTGTTTGATATATTTAATAACCTCCGTTGTCGCGTGGGTATTATTTACTTTAGGTCGAATCTCATAGTACAGATTTTCACGGTTAAAGCTTGTCAAATAAATATTTGCCCCTTCAATACCGAGATTCTGCATAATGTCCTGACGCACTTTAGGCGTAGCTGTGGCAGTCAGCGCAATCACAGGAACCGATCCCAGTTGCGCAATCATTTCTTTTATTCTTCGATATTCAGGTCTGAAATCATGCCCCCATTCAGAGATACAGTGGGCTTCATCCACTGCTATAAAACTCACATTAGCCTGCCTCAGAAAATCAATAAATTCTTCTTTTACAAGGGACTCTGGAGCTACATAGAGCAGTTTCAAAGTCCGACTAAGTACTTTTTGCTTTACCGCCTCATAATCTCCCCGGGACATACTACTGTTTAGAAACCCTGCTTCTATACCCAATGCCTGTAATTGGTCGACCTGATTCTTCATCAATGCAATCAGTGGAGAAATAACCAGTGCCGTTCCTTCCATGATCACTCCGGGTAATTGGTAGCAGAGAGATTTTCCCGCTCCCGTTGGCATGATTACAAAAGTGTTCTTCCTGGCAAGCACATTACGAATTACCTCTTCTTGCTTTCCCCTAAAGGTATCATATCCAAAAAATCGTTTTAAAGCATTGGAGAGTTCCGCCCCCGAACTAATCGTTGTATGTTCGTTCACCGTATATATTTAATTTAACTGACTTTTAAAGTCATTTATCATCTTGAAAATATCTACAAAAATATAAATACAAGGTAAAAATACCTACCAAGTATTATATCAAGGTACCAAAAATAGGCGAATTAAACCAACAAATAGAAATCAATTTCCATCCGCCTGATGTTTCTGGTAAAGAATGCGAATTTAAGCAAATCTTTACATCCAAAACACCCATCAGAGGATTTAATCGCCTTTTATTTATCAAATAATTTGCGTATTTAGTAACACTTTATTCCTGCCTTTTTCCAAAAAGTAGGGTTTTTCGAGAGATAAGCAACCTTTTATAAAAACCAGGCGTTGATGGATTATCAAAACGACATGAGAATAGCAGATTATCACGAGGAAGAGATAATCGAAGGTTGTCTCAAAGGTAATAGAAAATACCAGAAGTTGCTGTATGAACGATATTACGGCAGCATGCTTGTCGTATGTATGCGATATACAAACGATCGTGAAGAAGCTCGCGATGTTCTTCACGAAGGGTTTATCAAGATCTTTAGAAATTTAAAGAAATTTAACAGGGGCACAAATCTGGGTGCATGGATCAGACGCATCATGATCAATACGGCTATTGATCACTACCGCAAATCCGCAAAAAGGCCTAATTTGGTAGAAATCAATCAGGCTATTCATGAAACGGATATGCATGATGTGGTAGCTGATCTGGGCGCTGAAGAGATTCTGTCCATGGTACAAAAATTATCCCCTGCTTATCGTACAGTTTTTAATCTGTATGTAATAGAAGGCTATTCCCATAAGGAAGTGGGAAAATTATTGGGGATTAGTGAAGGAACTTCAAAATCAAATTTGGCTAAAGCCAGGGCAAAGCTCCAGGCAATGGTTCTGAAATCCAGAATCATTCGAAGGGCTGAGGGCGAAAACTATGCGTGAATTTTACTTTGAAAGACTTATTCGGGAAAAACTTCAAAACATGGAGGTTTCTTTCAATCCGGAAGATTGGAAGGACATGGAAGTTTTATTGAATGAAGTCTCAGAGGTGGAGAGTCAACCTGAAAAGGATGATTCAAAACAGGAAATATCTGAGGATATTTTACTGTCCGCGCCCTTGCTATCTGATTTTGACAAAGAGATTGCTCAAAAATTAAATTCTATTTCTGAACAGGTTCCCAATGATTGGGAACTTTTTGCATCAGAACTAGACAATGATCTTTTTGACCAGGCAATCAAGGAGAAAATAGAACAAATCCCTCCGGAAAACGGTCCTTCCGACTGGAATCTTCTCGAATCAAAACTTGATGGTAATTCTATAGATTCAGTTTTCAGAAAAACACTGATCAATTACCGCGTTCCCTTCTACGCTCCGGACTGGTTGTTGCTTTCCGAAGTGCTTAACCAACCATTTGATAGAGCCATTAAGGAAAAACTAGCTGGTCTTACGCTGGGATACACATCTAAAGACTGGCGTATCATGTCGGCGAAACTGTCCCGGACTCCGGATATTATCAGTAATATTCCCTGGTATTCCAACTGGAAAAATTACGTCTCTTATGCCTCAGCAATCATCCTTCTATTACTGTCAATAGGATGGGGACAATTTATTCATACTCAGTGGAATGGCCAGATCCAATACGTTGAATATCTTGGAACCCCGGATGAGAAGAATCATCAAACCCATTTGATTGCATCTGAATCAGAGAATCAATCCGACAATGCTATCCTTATTATTGATGGAGGAGTTGAAAGTCTGGCTCTGAATTCACCTGATAACCCATCTTCTGATATTGAGCCAATCACTCTTCCGGAGAAGAGTTTCTCCATTACTGAAGAAATAAAGATTGAAACACTTGCTTCTTCTGAGGATGAGACAAAAATATTGAAAGCTCAGAATTCTTCCCCAATATCACCCGCTATCGCCAATAGCATTGATATCTCTGGCATTTCAATCGAACCAATTACAGAAAGTCCTGAAGACATTTCGCTTAGATTTAACATAAAAGACCGGGGAATTCATAGGCTTGAACCTAATTGGGATAGGAAAAATCCCGAATTAAGGATTGGGGTATTTGCAAGTAATACAAGCTCCAGAGTAGAACTTACTGATCCTGGAGAGCTTGGCTATATGGCAGGATTGAGATTGGAATTAATGATTCGGCATGAATTTAGTGTCGTTACAGGCTTGAATTATAGCCTCAGGAATATTACTTATGAATCCCAAATATTTATAGAAACCAATAACATTGTCCGCAGACTGGATCAAACCCTAATTGCTCACCTGGAAATGGTAGAACTTCCCATTTTGTTCCGCTATAATTTTCCCACACAAAACCGTCTGAATCTTTACGCACAGGGTGGTGTAATTACTGCGGTTTCTATCCGGGAAGATTACCAGACAATTAATAATGAACCTTCACCATTTGGATCTAGTCAAAGTCGCCCTGCTGCCCCGATCGATGAAAGGAAATACAATACTTACGTTGGAAATATTTACGCAGCGGCGGGTTTTGAATATAAATTAAGCTCTTCTCTGGCTATTCAGATTGAGCCATATTTTCAAATGAACATGCAAAAAACAAAAGGTGTTGCTGCACAGGGATTGAGCTTCGAAAAACAGGTCTATACGGCAGGAATAGGTTTGGGTTTATTTTACCAACTGAAAAAGCAAGAGAAAAGATAGTTTTGTATTTTTAACAGGCAACTGAAACCGACAGATCACGTAAATTATAGTAAGATTTCAATAAGTATACTTCTCAATAAACCGCCTTTGAGAAAAAATTGCAGCCCCTTTATCAGGGGCTGTCTTTTTTTGAACACTTAAGAAAATAAATTTACATTTTGGTAGTGTTCCCTATCTTTTTTCCAATGCACTAATCAACCAGTTTTGTTGAACCCTGGCATCTGAAATTAGCCCTTTGTAGGAGAAAAATTTAATGTCAGCCTGGGCTTTCTGAGGAACCAATCCTGGAGTTAATGCGCCACCAATAACAATTACATCAATGTCTCTTCCTGGCAAATACACTTGCAGATCGGCTTTGTATTCTTTAGCTAATCTTCTGTCCTGAATTCCCAACTCGTGATCTGTTCTTTTCAAATCAAGCAATAAGAAACCTTTATTAAAATCCTGTAATAACAGAAGATTGGGAGCATATTTGGAATGTCCATTGGTAAACTTATGTCCAATATACATTTTGATTACTTCCTGCAATTCGGAGTTGGTAGAAACCAATGCGTGAGAGGGACCAAGTAACCATAGATTATTCCCGAGCGCCTGGTTTAACTGTTCTCCGGAAGTATTCTGATTAAAAATCAGACGCTCCAAATCATTCAGAATAGCCAGGCGGTGGGTAGACTGCTGACCAATCATCGCCATATCAAGCATTCCAAACTCGGTAAAAGCATGGGTAAGTTGATCGACTTCTCCTTCTCTGGATTCCTCCATATTTTGCATGACCATCCAGTAATCATTTTTCTCAAAAGAATCCAGTAGAACGGAAATAACAGCTGCGACACGGGCTTCGCTTTCCCCGTAGAACTTCCGCAAAATTTTATCCAGCACTCTTTGAGCATAAGCCCGGCGATAAGAAGGCAGGCGATCCAGTCCGCTTTCAATTCGCTTTTTCAATCGTGCCTTTGTATAAGTTACTTCACGGTCATACACTTCGCTAAATGACTTTTCCAGAATCGGGCGTAATTTCCTGGTAATTTCTTCCAGGATAATACTGTTTTCGATCACAGAACCCCAATCCGCAGTTACATCAGCTTCCAAAGTGTCCGCCAGTATTTCCCCATAAATTCGCTTCAACAGTTTGTGAGGTATTTCATCTGATTCATCCAGCCCAAAATATCGAGGTGATCCTACAATCTTCCCTCCTACCCTGATGGCAATTCCTGATTGTTTTAAAGGTTTTCTTCCGTCAGAAATGGTATATCTTACTTTTGTCACCTCTCCGTTTGAAAGATGAAGCTCGGTTTCATACTGGTCTCCCGGAATGTCTTCAATATCAATCAATTCTCCATCCACATAAATTTTAAAGTCAGGAATACGGCCATATTCAAGGACCAGCAGACGCTTTAATTTTTCTGCGTTGGGGAATGTGAAATTCTGATTAATCCCTTTCAGGATAATTTCGGTTCCACTTTCCTCAGGATCGCTGAGATCAGTTTCAATTGGAAGGCTAATTTGCTCGAGGTCGTTCTTTGCCTTAATCAACTCATCCCGCCAAATCTTTAATTTGGTCTCTTTGCCACGGGTTTTGGTATTCACTTCCATCAGAGAAGCTACCATCAGACCGGCAAATTTCCCGATCCCTTTCCGGCCTTTTACCAGACGATTTTTAAAGCGTGTACGCTCCCCTTTACGAGAAACTCTGCTACTGGCAATGTTCAGATACTCATTCCTCACTTCGTTCTCAGTCATTCCTGTACCATCATCCCGGATAGTGATCGGATCATTGGTTAAAGGCTCAGGTAAGTTTACCCAAACGTGATTGGCATCTGCATCATAGGAATTATCAATCAACTCTTTAATTGCCAGCTCAGTAGAGCGGTAATTCTCACCCAGGAGGGCTGCCAGGCGTGGATCCACCCTGAAATTTGCTTGTAAATTCATCCCGAAAATTTTAATTGGAATCGAACTGTAAAAATACAACCCTTATTCGTAGACCTGTCCACGATACAAAAAGATTATCCACACAGGACTGTGTGGATATGTGGATAAGAAGTATAATTCTTTTACAAACAAAAAGCCCCACCAGAATCTGGCGGGGCTGTATAATTCAATTTTCTAATTCTTAGTTATCCTTGTTTTTGATGATGGATTCTACTTCCTGTAGTTTTACATCTTCTACGCCATCACAAGCGATATCAGCTTTAAACTCAAGATAAACGGTCTGATCATATCTCACGTCTACTTCGTTGAATTTAAACGTTGGAAGAATCGCTCCCAGTTGTAGTTCAACCAAAGCTGAGCTGGCAGCCAGTACCTGACTTTTCAACACATTCCCTTTAGGGTCAACGGTAACAGAGAAAGTTGCCTGGCCTAATCCACATACACCAGCATCTTTCAGGTTGCTGTAGATTTTATCCTTCATTGCAGCACGGCCATCCACATAATGGCGAGGATAAAATTTAGGGCCAGCTACGTTTTTGTAGGTATTTTTATGGTCCGGGGCAGGCTGATATCCCTCTCCACTTTGATATTTAGGGACTTCTTTGTTTGCCTGATTTTGATTACCCTGTTTGTCAGTAGACTGATCGCTGGTCTGATTCGTCGCAGGTTTATCTACCACTGGAACCTGAGATCGGGTCGTAGCTACGACAACATAATCTTTCTTATCAGCATTGGGA
>JAGQVA010000408.1 GCA_020438265.1 Bacteroidota bacterium | reverse complement strand
CAGGCCAATGTTTAGACAGTTTATGCCAGAGTGCTCAGAATCGCATGAATTGGGCCTACTCATTAATGATTCATAGGTCAGAAAGAACGATTGATGCACAAAACTAATGCAGGTAGCAGGGACAATCGTTCTGAATTAAAATTCCAAACTTCTTAGTTGAGATTCCGGACTTTTTAGGGGAGCAAATGATTGGCGGTATGTGTTTAGCCTCAAAATGATAGCCGGAAGGCTCGATCCTTAATGGGATCTAATCCCATAGGGATTTAATATTGGTAGAAAAAATGCAAATCTCGCCTTCCTCTCTAACCAGCGCGCCCTGGGGCGCGCAAAGGTATAGGAAGCAATTATCTGCTACCAACATTAAATCCCTAACGGGATTTTTGCTATTCAGCAAAGAAAAAACGCTAAACACATACCTACGGCGCAAAAATCTCTTAATTCCATTTCAACCCTTGATTCGCATTAATCGTGTTTTTTCTTTTCAAAATGTATTAATTCTAAAGCTATCCTGGTAGAATCGATATTTGTATAATCTAATTTCACAAATCCAATCTCTTTATTGAAATATGCCGTCAAATGTGTTTGACCGATTGAGCTTCTTGCTGTTGATTGAACCACATAACATTCGATTTCTCCAATTTCAATATTTATCTTTTTCTTATCTGTAATTTCGTACTCGTATTTGTTCTTTATTGATCCTTCCCATGTTTTCCATCTTTCATCTCCCCAGGCACTCCCAATTTCTAAAGACCAGTTCCACATATTTCCGATTTTATAAGGCGTTTGTATGAATGGTAAAGGATTAATCTCTAAGATTCTGAATAATTTACTCCTTGGTGGGTGAATCCATACATTTTTTTCATTGTCTATCACGCCTGTCAACGAACTGAAATTTCTCTTTCCATTCACTTGAACATATTCATATGAAATGACAGTTTGGTTATAGTCAGGATTATTGGCAGCCATTGTTTCTAATCCATATTTTACAGTTAGCTCTACTTTATCAATCGTCCTTTCTGTCAGACTGTCAATATTCACAAAAGCCCATGCTTTTACTCTTTCTCTAAAATCAAATTCAGAAATACCCTCTGGCTCTTGGAATTTATATTTTTTGCCATTGAGGTCTTCATAGAAATAATCGTAAGTTAGTTTATTTCCCTCCAGGTAGGTTATGTTATTTGCTGTATATCTATTTTCTGAAATGTTGGTCGAATCAAACTTTTCTACGTAGATACCTTCATCAAATATTAATTCATTGTCTCTTTTTTCGACTGTCTTGCCTGGAGATTGGCATCCTGTCATTAGACTAATTGAGATTATGATTAGTATTTGGGTTTTCATTTATGCTTTTTTGGGATGGTGAGTAGCGTCTGGTGATGCCGTAATTCTCAAATATATCATTTTGCGTTCAATTTTTCGCATTATTCCCACGGCCCATTCTTTGTAACATTAAAAAAAGATTGGCCATCATATTGATACAGTCCACCTCCACCGCCAACCCAAAGCCGTCCTTCTTTATCCTCAAAAATGGTTTGTACTGCCCTGACGCCGAGACCTTGCTCCTGACTATAATTGGTAAAGGATCTGGAACCTTTCCCGGCAGCGGAAGGATCATAGCGATAAACCCCAAAGCCTTCAGAACTCAACCAGATATTCCCTGCTTTATCTTCATAAATTTCACATACTTCATTATTGCCAATACTATCGTTTTCTGTATAATTGGTAAAGGTCTTGCCATCATATCGGCTTACTCCTCCAAACCTTGTCCCAAACCATATATTCCCTTTGCTATCTTCCAGGATAACGTCAACGTTGTTATCGGTCAGTCCGTCTTCTTTAGAATATTGGGTAAATGATTGGCCATCATATTTAAATACACCATAGCCATTTGTGCTAAACCACATATTACCAGCTCTGTCTTCTGTAATAGACCATGTCGTCCCGGTAGTGATAAATTCCCCTTTGATTTCCTCGGGGTAGGGGAGTGTAAAGGGTGCCCAGTCCTGGCCATCAAATCGAAATATACCTGAAACGGCGCCTGCCCAAATATATCCTTTGCTGTCTGCGAATATGCTCCAGAATCGTTGACCTCCGAAATATTGCTGCCCAGGATAATTGATGAACCGTTTTTTACCTTCAGAATCAACTGACCAATCATATTTCACAACTCCCTGATCTGTCGTAAACCATATATTTTTTTCAGGATCTTCTGTGATACCTGTAATTTGTTGGCCATGAAAACCCTGAGCATTGGAGAAATAAGAGACATTTTCGCCATTATAGTGTGCTACACCATAACCATTCGTCCCAAACCATAGGTTTCCATTTTTATCCTGGAAAATATGGCGTATATATTCGGCTATTTGTAGGTCAGGGTCAGGTTGTGCATCCGAGGTAGAGGGAATTTTATAGGCTGGCTGATAATCCTTTGATACATTTGATTTTTCCTGGCCGCTGCAAGAAGTAAAAAAGGGCATTGTGAAAAATAATGGACAGATAAGGGTGAGCAAATAAGATTTCTTCATTGGATAAATTTTTTTAGTCTCCTGGCAGTTTTTGTGGAGTCGTAATTGATTTATAGGCGGAGCCTAAAGGGGGATTTGTCATGTTGAGCTTGTCGAAACATCTAATGACAATAATACATTTGACTATCAGGAATGTAAAAAGATGTTTCGGCAGGCTCAACATGACACCCCGTTTTTAGGGCTTCGCCCAAGCTGGGAGTAATTCTTTTCGGTAAAGGTAGAATGAAGAACTTATTCAGGGTGCAGCTCGACTGTTAAATAATGTAAATGGAATGTAAATGGAATGTAAATCTTTCGAAGGATTGTCTAATTAATGATTTCCCCCTTATTATTCGCCAGTTTTTCTTTCCATTTTTCAATATCTTCGGTTGTCTGTTTCCTCCAGTCGGTTATTTCACCAACAACCTTCAAGGGTGCTTCGGAGCGATAGGAACGTGTCAGATTCCCTGGAAATTTTTTGTCTGTAACATTTGGGTCATTTTCAAAACTTCCTGTTGGCTCAATCATATACACACGCTCATGCCCATCGCCTCTGGCTAAAGAAGCAGCAAGTCCTGCCAGATTAAAAATAGCTGTGAAGTAAATGTGGTTCATTTTGACCTCAGGTTTGTAATTGGAATTTCCCCCGGCTACCAACAAATCTCCAATCTTCAAATCTGCTTTCGTACCGTGATAAAAAGGCCCTTTGTCGGATAGCTTTCCCGTGAATGAATTTGCCCAATCTTCATTCATTTTTGCCTTTTCAGGTTCGTTGAGATCCTCATAACATTTCGCAATATTTGAATAAAGAGCAGGGAGCGCACTTTTTGTAGCTTCATCATTGACTTTTAAAGCAAACTGCAAAGACGTTTCAAACCAGGTTAATTTGTCGAAAACAGTTTTTTGATGCCGGGTTACAAAATAAGCAGCAAGGAATTTCTCAAAATCGTTTGTCGTTTCGTTCCAGGCTTGTTGAAAGAGTTTGTGTGCTTCCTCAGGTTGGCCATTGTCATCCATGGCCATTCCCTGAAGACAAAGCTTAACGATATTGTTTTTGGGGTTAAATTCCATTCTTTTATTTGATAGTTATTGAGTGCTTAAACGGTACTATACCCGTAATATAAAGGTGCTGTCCCTCGCCTTTAATGGACCCGAAATGGGTTGAATACACCTCTCCATCCAAACCACGGATACGTTCATGTTCATATTTTCCAGGACCCACTTCAATGGTATCACCTCCAACGATATATTTTGCCATTCCTCCTTCGAGGAAGAAGTCTTTCTCATTTTGTCCCTGCAATACGTCTTCAAATGTTCCTCCGTCTTTAAAGCAAAGGTCCAGAGTAACTTCTACATTCTCAGCCCCATTGACTTCAATATTCATCCTGAAGGAATTGTCAACTTCCTCGATGATAATTTTCGATTCCAGTTCCAGGGTTGTTTTGGGCCTTGACTCGAAGTCCATTTTGCTCCAGAATCTTCCATCAAGGGATGGACTTAATTTATAATCACCTTTTTTATTCCTTTTCTTTTCAGGCATGGGGTGATAATAATATGCTTCTTTCTTTTCGTGTAAGGTATATGTATTCCCTTCCTTTTTGAGTCCCTCGCTTCTCACATACCCTGTATTAAAGAACGAGGTTGAAAGACGAGCATATTCCAGAATGGCAGATCCTTTTCTGAATGTAAAGAATGTAGGGTTGCAGGATCTTCCTGACGCTACAGTTAACGGCAGATCATTGCCGCCAAAAATGGAAACAGTAATATTTCCTCTTTTTATTCTCACCAGGTCTGAATCTTTAAAGTGTTTGGTGAATGTAGTGGGTAACGTTTGCCCTTTCGGCATTTCCTTTTGTAATATTTCGCTGCCCATAAAATGAGGCAAAGATCTGCTGAGAATGTTTCTGTCAAAGCCGTCAAAGCTTTCAATCTCTCTTGCAATCGAAGCAAAAAAATCACTGTTTTCATGTATCGCCATATATCTGTAGGGCAGATACGTTTTCCAGCTTAATATCGGCCTGAATTGATCTTGTCTTCTTGAGTCCAGACTCACCAGTTCCCCATCTGGTTCCATATAATAATAAGTGGAAGTTAAATTTTTGGAAACGATATCAAAAAACTCCGGACGATTCAATATTTCGCCGATGACCATGAAGGCTTCATTTTCAACAACTGCATAGTTCCTGCTTCTTTCAGGATAATTCCCATCTGAATTTTGATAAATTCCTTCAGCCAGCCATTCATCTATCCTGGTAACATATTTTTTGTCTCCATATAAATGATAAAGTTTGGCTAAGACTGAGGATATTTCCCATCTGTGATTAGGGGTATGAACTCCCCCTGTTCTGATTCCTTCACCTGCTGCAAGCAAGAATTTATCAAGTTTGGCTTTTACTGAAGCAGTTTCCTTTGTCTCATTTTTCCTGAGAATTAAAGCTGAAGGATATAATGCTTCCAGTAAAAAGGCCGTATCAGGAGGTGATTTCCTGTTTCCTCCGGAATCCAGTGTGCCATTGGGGTACTGTAGCCCCAGCAATTGGTCTATGATCGTATCAGATGCTTTCAGAACATCATTTGACTCATAATAAACTGACTTGGGATGAGAAAAAGCAGCCGTAAAGACCGAAAAAGCTTCGCTGAGATTGCGATAGTATTGCCATCTTTGGGGGGCTGATATGGATTGAAGAAATCGTTCAGCCGATTGATCGTTGGCTTTCACCAACCGGTTTAACATCCATTCATCGATTGAATCTGTAACGATAGATAATTTCCCAAAGAGATTTGGCGGGTTAAATGCAGCTACAGCAGCAACAAGAGAACTTGTTTTCAGAAATTCTTTTCGGCTTATTTTTTTCATATTTTACTCAGGTTTATTTTCACATACA
>JAGQVA010000407.1 GCA_020438265.1 Bacteroidota bacterium | reverse complement strand
GAACGAGGAGGAAATTGTGCGGGTGGCAAAGAGTATATGTGATCGCCTTCAGCATACCAAAGACAAGGCTTATTTTATGATTCCCAAAGGTGGGGTAGGAGTTTATTCGAGGAATGATGGAAAGCTATATGATCCGGTTTCAGACGCAGCTTTTTTCAATTATTTAAAGGCTCATTTGCCCGATAATATTGAGGTAATTGAAAAGGATTTGTATGTCGAGGATCCGAAATTTGTGCGGGAAGGGGTAGACCGATTGATTGAATTAATTGAAGCTCGGTAAAGAGCTGATATATAGTCTTTTACAGACTTAGATTTTTGCAGACCTTAGCTATTTAGCGAAGGTTTTTGAAACCTGCGCTAAATAGCTAAGGTCTAAATACAACAACATTCATTATAATGAAAAATCAAATTCTATCAATCTCATTGCTCATTTTCATCCTCGCAGGATGTGCTGTTGACTCTAACGAAAATCCATACAAGGGAATCGTATTCGGCGATCTGAATGAATTGCCTGACTTTCAAAATTATAAGTTTACAGGCGGCACAGTTGCTGATGGAGACTATACCTTTAGTTCATATATAGACACCTTGACTTCCAGGCGACTTGTTGTTCATTCAAGGTCTATTGAGATTGATGGGGGAAAACAGATGGAATATGAATTATTGGACCTGCTTTATCTCGATCCTTTGCCTGAAAATCAATACATCTCTCATGGAAGCTGCGAATTGAATGAGGAATGGAATAAATTGATTGTGGTTGTGTATGAGTTTGAATTGACGGAGTATTACACTAACATAATTAAGGCCTGGAAAATTGATGAAAGTACAAGAAAGTTCGTGGAGTTTCCCATTGAAGGGATCAGGTGTTATAATGATGGGTATGGGACTTGATGAGAATGTAAGATCTTTATTCTGTGAGAGAAGTAATAACGTAAATTAGTAAATAAAAAATCAGAGGTCAGATTTCAGAAATCAGAAGTAAAAAGTGATAAGTCCTTTTTACTTCTTAGATTTGATTTCTGACTTCTGACTTTTTGATCTCTCAGTTTGTTGAACTAATTACTTGACCTTTTCCAAAATCCACTTCACCCCGGCAATAATTGCGGCAATTCCCAGAATCACCAGAAAAACAGCCATAACCTGATTCATATTATCAGGCCAGTTCCAATCTCCTGCTTTGGCGGCTTTAGCTGCGGTTTCAGGATTAGCAGCATAATTAAGAATGGCAATAATGGTGGTTGAAATACTTGCGAAGTTTTTCATAGTGATTCTCCTGTTATGTTAATATTTGGCATCTTTGAAAAGATAAGATAATCCATTTTGATGAGAATTAGAATCAAATCTGAAAAAGAGCCTTTTTCACTCACTTTGACAGCCTTGCTTTCATGAGCGAATAAGCTATCATACAGATACCGATCATAATTTTGTCTATTTGCGAAAAATTTTATCCTGATTTAATAAACGCTTCATATTATAAAGGCCAGATATAACAAGTTTTTTTCAGATCTGTTTATAGAATTACTTTCTTATTTAGAATAGATATAAACTATACTCAATCTAAAAAAGGTTGTAAGTCAAGGTTTTCACCGCTAAAAGGAGGTTATTTAACTACTTTTTTTCGTTACCGGTACCCGAAAACACGAAAAAATGTTCGCAAAAAGCGATTTTTTCTAAAGACCCATTATAATGATATATTAGAGAAAATCTGCAAATCGCATGTTGGAATTATGATAATATTGTCTTAATATTGTAAGATAGAGATAAATAAAATCATATAATGAGAGTATCTCATTGATCTTTTTGATTTCTACCCCCATCCAAACATTTTATCCCTTAGCTTGAATTAAACGTATGGTTTACACCATAATTTTATTACAAATTATGTGAATTGAATCTGTTTTAATTTGACTCTCTCGTAATCCTTGATTCTAACCTGAAGACGGCTCTGAAATACGTAATATCATTACCTTTCCTCAAATATTAAGTATTCAGAACGATGTAAGTATGCTTATATAATTACAGACTGAGTATTAAAAGGAAAAGTATTAAATGCCTATAAACACTCTTTATTCTAAAATGAAAAAGTTTTTAAATTTCATTTTTTTCTACTTCCCCCTTGTTCTTTACTGCCAGACCGTGACTTTCTCGGAAACTCGGGGATTTTATGATCTGGCGTTTCAGCTTTCTATTAGTACCAACATTCCTTCTGGACAAATCAGATACACAACGGATGGATCTGTTCCCAGCACGACCCATGGTACGGTTTACACTGGCTCATTGACAATTAATACAACTGCTGTCATTAGAGCAATCGCTTATTCAGGTGGACTGGTTTCTCCTGTGGAAACCCATACCTATCTTTTTCTGGATGACGTTTTACTCCAACCTGCCAATATTGCAGGCTGGCCTAATCCGGATTATGATATAGGAAGTGGTACTGCGCAAGAAACTCACGATTATGAAATGGATCCCGACATTGTCAATGATCCGGATTATAGTGGTAGCATTAAACAAGGATTATTATCTATCCCTACGATGTCTATTGTCATGCAAAGGGATAGCTTCTGGGTCATGTATGATGGAGAAAATGGTTACGACGGATCTGTCGAAATTCTTTATCCGGACGGTGCATATCCGAATGAACAATTTGAACTTGAGATGGAATCACATAGCCACTTGAGATTAAAGCGTTCAATGAAAATTGACATCAATGGATCAATTACTTCAAATCTATTTAAAACCAATCCGGTAACCGGGTCTTCTTCAACGACGAATTTCAATGATACGAAATTCGTTCTCAGAGCAGGTAATAACCGTGCATGGTCCCGTAACTGGAATCCTGACCGTACAACCTACGGCAGGGATGAGTGGCTCAGAAGCTCTCAACTGGCAACTTCCGGAATTAGTATGAGAGGTACTTTTGTACACCTCTATATAAATGGACTTTATTGGGGTCTATATAATCCTGTCCAAAGACAGGATGCTGGCTTTATGGCTGAGTATTTTGGTGGTGATGTAACAGACTGGATGACATTAAACCACGATGGAGTAAAAAGTGGTGATCCAGCCCGGTATGACTATCTCACTGGTACACTGGCTAACCAGGATTTGAGTATTCAGGCCAATTACGATGAAATAAAAGAGTATTTAGATCTCGAAAAATACATCGATTACCTCATGGTAACCTGGATGACAGGAATGGTGGATTGGCCGGCGAATAATTTTTACGGAGGAAACAGAAATAATCCCCCCGAACCTTTTAGCTATTATTGCTGGGACGGAGAATGGGCATGGGATGTAACCAAAGCAGCTAATAATGGTGCCTGGGTTCATCCTGACTTCGAAGCAAGTGCATCGGCGCCTCAGGATATTCCTAAACTCTGGCATGCACTCAGGCAGAATGATGAATTCATGCAAATGTTCGCTGACCGGGTTTATGAAAACTGTTTTAATAACGGACCATTATCTGACCAACAATCCAGAGACAGATGGGCAGCTATCAATCAAATGATTGAAACGGCAATTATTGCTGAGTCTGCACGATGGGGAGATGGAATTGGAGATGGGACGACCCGTACAAAAGATGATCACTGGACACCAGAGGTAAACCGTCTGGATGGCTTGATGAACGGAAATGCTGTCCGATTCATTAATGCTTTGAGAGCAGAAGGATATTATCCGAATCTCGACCCGGTTGTTTTCAACCAGGAAACGGGATCTGTTGCTCCAGGTTTTCAATTGATCATGACCAATCCAAATGGTTCTGGAACGATTTATTATACGACTGATGGTTCTGACCCTATGCTGCCAGGCGGAGGAGTTTCTCCTTCTGCGATAGCTTACACTGCCCCTGTTTCTGTTAGTGGTCTGCTGACAATTAACGCACGGGTGTATGATGGCAGCGAATGGAGTGTTAATCACAAAGGTTCTTATTCTGGAGTAAGCATTTTTATTAATGAATTCCTGGCCAGCAATAGCACAGGCATTACTGATGAATCTGGTGCTTACGAAGATTGGATTGAATTATATAATGCAGGATCTCTTCCCGTAGATGTTGGTGGCATGTATATCACTGATGATCTGACGGCTCTTACTGCATGGCAAATTCCTGCAACTAACCCTGCATTAACTACCATCCCTGCGGGTGGGCATTTATTATTGTGGGCTGATGATGATACAGGAGATGGTGAATTGCATGTGGGTATTAAACTGGGTGCTGGTGGCGAGCAGATTGGGCTTTCTATGATGGGTAGCACGGGCCTTTTAGTCCTTGATTCGCTCACCTTTGGAGCGCAACTGCCCGATACTTCCACAGGTAGATTTCCTGATGGAAGTTCATTCATCAGAACTTTCCCATCCCCTACTCCAGGTGCAGCCAATGAGCTTCCATTTAGTAGCTTATATATAAATGAGTTCATGGCCAGTAACAGTACAGGTATCACCGACGAATCAGGCGCTTTTGAAGACTGGATTGAAATCTATAATGACGGAGACGATCCTGTTGATATTGGCGGAATGTATATTACTGATGACCTGACCAATCCTGTTATGTGGCAGATTCCTGCAACCAATCCTACCCTCACGACCATTCCTGCAAAGGGATTTCTTGTGCTTTGGGCAGATAAGGATGTGGCAGATGGCGTCCTGCATGTGGATATTAAACTAGGTGCAGGTGGGGAGCAGATTGGTCTGGTGCAGGTAATTGGCCTGGATACAGGATTTGTTGATAGCCTCACTTTTGGTGCGCAAATCGATAATGTTTCTGAAGGACGGGATCCTGACGGAAGCAGTACTTTCAGAAAGTATTATGCTCCTACTCCTGGCGCTCCCAATATCGTTTCATTTATCACTGGTATTTATATTAATGAAGTGTTACCAGTTAACACAACTTCAGGAACTGATAATATTGGAGAAAACGATCCCTGGATTGAAATCTATAACTCTAAAGATGAACCTGTCAATATTGGTGGTTTATACTTAAGTGATGATTCAGGTAATCCAACCCTCTGGCAAATCCCTGATTCGCTTCCCGGTGAGACAACCATTCCTCCCAAAAGTTTTATTACCCTTTGGGCTGATGGTCAAACCAGTCAGGGAGTATTACATCTTCCTGCTATCCTGGATGCAGGGGGAGGAGATATTTTCCTTTCAGAAGTAATAGGCCCAGACACAGAGACTACTGACTCTATGAGTTATCCAGGTCTGGGCAGCGATGTGTCTTATGGTAGATATCCTGATGGATCATCTCAATTTAAATCATTTAGTGCTCCGACAACCGGAGGCGCCAATGTTCTTCCATTTATCACTGATGTGTACATCAATGAGTTTCTGGCTGGAAATAGTGTTACCAATACCGACGAAGCCGGTGAATATGATGACTGGATTGAAT
>JAGQVA010000406.1 GCA_020438265.1 Bacteroidota bacterium | reverse complement strand
AGTGGGAATATTGCTTCTGAAAACGAACGTCAGGTATTTTTACGGGTTGTGGGTCAGGAGAATGAAGTTCCGGTCAGTAAAGCGAATATTCAGTCACGGGAAGTGATGCCGGTTTCGATGATGCCGGAGGGATTGTTGTCGAATTTGTCTGAGAAGGAGGTGCTGGATTTGGTGGCTTATTTGCGGACGAGTGGGGCAGTTGGGCAGTAGGTATTCCTCCCAGTAGAGTAGAGAACTGGCTACTAAGCCAGTTCTCTACTCTACTGGGAGGTTGTAAAAAGTGTTCGTAGTGAGGACTTTTCTACCTCTATTTATCCGAATAAGTTTTTTCTTTACAGTTTTTTGGGGAGGGCTGGATTTCATGGTTAATTGTTGTCCTCCTTGTTTTACTGATATTGAGTAAGTATATTCATATCGTGAAAATTGGCCAATTATATATATTGATTTTGTCTTTAATTATGATGTTTGTTGCTGCGGAAAAAAACTCTCCCAAGCAAACACATAATGATATTTCGATCTGCCAATTGATTGAGACGGGGGAAAGTATTAATGATATCGTTTCTTCTTATGCAATTTCGGTAGAAAACGCCCTGTTTACAATTAACTATTTTCCACCTGTTCACAAGCAACTTTGTGAGAACCTTTATTACCGCAAAACAGTACTTTCTGCGCTGAACACTTCTTTTTTGAAATTGTATGGCTTTGAGAAAATGAATTTAAAGCCTGTAAGACAAAGGCTGTGTGCAGTAAGATTGTTCTATCCCCCGGACAAGCCAGATCTTCCTCTCCTCTTTAGTTAAATAGTCCTGAATTACAAGCTATTTTGTAAATCATTTCCCGCATTTTTTTATTGATTTTCACTCATTAATTGGAGAGAATATGTTCTACCATTATATAAAATCGTTTATAAAAAGCGTAAAAAAGAATCAATTTTATTACGCCTTAAACTTAATTGGATTTTCGTCTGGATTCCTGGTTCTTACGATGATCTTCACTTTTGTCTACCAGGAAACAAGTTTTGACCAATTTCACGATCATAAGGCCAATATTTACCGCATACATTGTGGTGGGTATGGGGTTACTCCTACCTGCTTTGGTGACAAGCTCAAAGACCAGGTTTCACAAATTGAAAATATCATCCGCTTCAGGCTCGGAGAATTAATATTTATCGATGGAAATCGAAAATTAGATATAGGAAAAACATACTATACTGATCCGGAAATCTTTCAGGTTTTTTCTTTCAAGCTATTATCTGGAGATGCAGCCCATGTGTTAAGCACTCCTTATTCGATTGTTATTAGCAAGTCAGTAGCAAAAAAACTTTTTGGAGATGAGATTCCTATAGGAAAATTGATTAAAGATAAAGATGGAATTGCCTATACAGTCACGGGAGTTATGGATGATATTCCCTTCCAATCGCATATACAAGCCAATGCTTTTATTTCAATAGAAACGCTTAGGCAAACCGAAGGGGAGTCTGCCTTTGGCTGTGGCACGTGGTCCATGTTAACCTATGTATATTTATCTGAACAAGCCAATTGGGTCGAAGCTGAAAGCAGCATAAACGAAGTTCTCAAAGAGGTTCGAATGGGGCCTGAAGACGATAAATTGCCTTTGGAACTTCAGCCTTTGGATGAAATATATTTTGACTTTGAGAATAATAAATATGACGGATCTCCACATGGAAATCTTCAGATGGTTTTACTGTATGCCGCGATTTCTCTCCTGATCCTGTTTATCATTATTATCAATTATATCAATCTTTCTACTGCAATTTCTGTCAATAAGGTCAAGGAAATTGCCATTCGAAAAATTCATGGAGCAAAGCAATCCCAAATCGTTAAACAGATTCTAGTTGAATCAACCGGAATGGCTATCCTGTCTTTTTTCATGGCAATATTTCTGATCGAATTAGCATTTCCTCAACTATGCAGTTTGCTCAACCTTCAGTTTCCCGAATCATTTAACAGATTGTCCTGGTATGCAATTTATTTCATTGGTTTTGCAATCATTGGAGCTTTGTCGGGGTTGGTTCCCGGTATTTTCCTTTCTAAAATAAAGGAAACAACCGCATTGAAAAATAAGACCATACTCAATTCCCGGGGCATTCAACGCAAGGCGCTGCTCATATTTCAATTGGTCATTGTAGCAGGGCTGTTAAATTCTGCTTTTATTATCAACAGCCAGATACAATATATCCTTGAAAAGGATCTGGGGTTTGATTATGAAAATGTTATCTCCCTGAAATTAAATGAGGAGTTGGTTGAGAAAAAAGATCTGTTAAAACAAAGTTTGCTCGAAAATCCTCAAATCAGCCATGTCTCATTTTCCAATAGCCTGATTGTAGATGGATTTGCCAAGTCGATGTTAGGGAAAAAAGGCAAAGAAAAGCTTTCCTATAAAGTTTCAGTTGACCCTGATTATATCCCTTTATATGATATTGATATGAAGCTCGGCAGGAATTTTTCATTGAACTATTCAACCGATAGTACCCATGCATGCATAGTCAATGAAGCGGCTTGTGGGGTATTTGAATTGGAATCACCGATCAACGAAAAGCTGGGAGATAATACTATCATAGGTGTGATCAAAGATTTTAATATTACTTCTTTACATAATCAGATCGAGCCATTGGTGATTTTTTTTAGTGAAAAAGGAGGCAATATTGTTCAGATTAAACTAACTGGAAGGGTACAGGGTGAAGTGCTGAAATACATACAAAGCAAATGTGAATCAATCTCTCAAGATTACGATTTTGATTATAAGATTGTAGAAAATGAGATTCAAAAGCTTTATAAATCCGAGATGGATTTAAAAAGCAGTTTTCGGTTTTATTCTGTTATTGCCTTTATCATAGCCTTACTTGGGCTTTTTGGGTTGGCTTTGTTTACAATCAAGAAAAAAACAAGAGAAATAAGTGTCCGGAAGCTTCTGGGAGCGAAACTGACAGATACTTTTAAGCTGTTAACGAAAGAACAAACATGGATTGTCATTCTTGCAAACATGGCTGCGATACCCGTTTCCTATTTAGCTATGGGAAATTGGTTAATAAATTTTGAGTACAGAGTTGATATTGAATACTTGATTTTTCTGAAAACCTTTGTGATTACACTTATAGCAACTCTGTTAGCGGTGTCATTTTTAATATTTAAAGCTCATCACGTCAATCTTGTTGTGACATTGAAGGATGAGTGAAGTGTATCCGTGGGATCAGTCATCGATTGATCCCACGGAGTATTCTAAAAACAAATTAACAAGAGAACCAGGAATCATGTGAAAATCTGCAAAATTCTTTGCCAGCCATTTTTAAAATCCGATCTTTAACGGGAAAATAAATCAGTCAATTCTTCCTCAATGAAAAATATTACCTCTAAAAAACTAATTCTGTTTGTCGGAGGTGTTTTATTTATCTGGTTGTTTCTGGCCACTTTTCCAGGGTGTGGAGAGGATCAATCCCAATCCAAAGGCGAAAAACTAGCTCAGCAATACTGCGGGACCTGCCATCAGGCTCCCAGTCCCGATTTTCTCACGAAAAAAAGCTGGAACTATCTCCTTACCTACATGGGATATTATATGGGGATTGTTGATAATTCTCATCTGGAAGGAAGTGCCACAGTAGTCGCCAATAATATAAAATCCAAGGAGATGATGCTCAGGTTTAGTGGACTGATTCCTGATCAACCGATGGTTACAGATGAAGAATGGGAGGCCATTAGAACATATTTTCAGGAAAATGCGCCTGTTGATCCAATTCCTCAGACACTTGAGAAGAATATTATAGATAGTTTGCCTCAATTTGCCCTTAGAATTCCCAATTATCAGCCGCCTGCTGCGCAGGTAACGATGGTTAAGATTGATGATAAAACCGGTAATATTCTCATTGCCAATAATCAGGATCAAAGCCTGAATATGTTAAACGGTGATCTGAAAGTTGAAAAATCCTATTTAGGAAATGAATTGATTGTAGATTTGATTGAGGAGGATAATCATCAGTATTTTCTGTCAATCGGAGATTTGGAGGGAAAATATGTAGGATTGGCAAAAGGATATATGATACTTATGACTGGTGGGGATTGGCAAAATCTACGATTATACGGGCGAATTCTTTCTTCTTTACATCGCCCGGCAAGTATGGAACTGGCGGATTTGAATCTTGACGGGGTGAATGAATTGATTGTTTGCAATTTTGGTGATACCAAAGGAAGCCTGGAAATATATGAGCAAAAATCCGAATCGAAGTTTGAGCTATCTCAAACACTTGTAAATCTGCCTGGAATAATAAAAACCCACGTTCAAGACTTTGACCAGGATGGATTGCCTGATATTGCGGTTCTGATGGGACATGCACGTGAAAATGTTTCATTATTTTTCAATCAGGGTAATAATCAGTTTAAACAAAAACAGGTAGTTGAAAGCCATTCTGCCTATGGTTATACCTATTTTGAAGTGCATGATTTTAATCAGGATGGGTGGATGGACATCATGACGGTGAATGGTGATAGTGATGCAGATCCTTATAATACACTCAAAAACTATCACGGTATTCGCATTTATCTTAATGATGGGAAACAGAATTTTGAACAGGCGTGGTTTTATCCAATGTATGGGGTTCATTTTGCCCGGGCAGCTGACTTTGATGAAGATGGAGACCTGGATATTGCAGCAACGTCGTTTTTTCCTGACTTTGAAGAGGAACAGCCCGAACAGTTTGTCTATCTCGAAAATCATGGTAATTTTCAATTTCAACCCTATACCCATCCCGAAACCTATGATGGACGCTGGATGGTCATGGATATTGGGGATATAGATAGGGATGGAGACATTGACCTTGTTTTAGGAGCAGCTTATATC
The DNA here is from genome assembly GCA_020438265.1 of Bacteroidota bacterium. Classification (GTDB taxonomy): domain Bacteria; phylum Bacteroidota; class Bacteroidia; order J057; family J057; genus JAGQVA01. The sequence goes on along the minus strand of JAGQVA010000406.1, from coordinate 549 downwards.
CCATTGGGAATGGCAGTCAGTTATCCTGAGAAACTGGCAGAGTTACGAGAAAAGGGAAAGGCAGTATTGGTATTTGAAAATTTATTGAGATAAATCATGAAATTACAACCAACGATTCAAACTATACCGAAAAAAACACTCATTGGTATGCCCGTTACCATGTCCCTGACAGAAAACAAAACCAGTCAGCTTTTTCGCACGTTCATGCCCCGAAAGCAGGAAATTTCCCATACAATTAACGCGGATATCTTTGATCTGCGAACTTACCCGGAAGACTATTTTCTACAGTTTCAACCAACAGCGACATTCACCAAATGGGCCCTGGCAGAAGTTTCCGAGATTGAAAATATTCCGGAAGGCATGGAAGTTTTTGCCCTTCAGGGAGGCTTGTACGCGATGTTTTTGTACAAAGGACTAAGTACCGATCCGACTATTTTTCAGTATATTTTTGCTGAATGGCTACCAAAATCTGACTATCTTCTGGACAATCGCCCGCATTTTGAGGTGCTGGGAGAGAAAGCAAAACTGAATGATCCCAATTCTGAGGAG
>JAGQVA010000405.1 GCA_020438265.1 Bacteroidota bacterium | reverse complement strand
GGGGGTGACAAAGCGTATGCTTTGTGGGTAAACGCCGAACATTTCGGCGTATTTTTAACAGCCATTGGCTGTCACCCCCAACTTGATTGGGGGCCTCCTGAAAAGTAAAAAGTATTAATTCCTAACTTACTCCTATCTCGCGATACCCCAAATTGTTTTTACCTAAATCAGTAAAATCAGTTTTTCAACAACTTCATCGTCCTGACGGATTCATTCACCCTTAATCGGATGAAATAGGCTCCAGCAGGATAATTACCCAAAGAAAAACTTTGCTCGATCAAACCTGGGAATCGTTTCCCAAGATCTTCCGTCACAAGTTTTTTTCCCATGAGATCTATCACTTCAATACTCACCTGAGCCGTTTTTAATAACTCAAAATCTATCTGAAACTGATCATTCGTTGGGTTGGGATAAAGGGATATTTTTCCTTCTTTGAGTTCATCCTCAAGACCAATACTAATATCTCTTGTTCCGGTCGCGTACCAGACTCCCCACTTTCCATAGGGAATTAACTCAAAGGCTGATCCGGTACTATTGATTTTGTCATTCTGCAAGTCAATAATAGCAATCACATCAATAGGATTACCAAATTGATCTGTGCTCTCAGCATCAAAAATAACCTGATCATCATTCTTGGAAAAGCTGGGATAACCAATTCTGGAATTATTAAAAATGGTCCCCAGATCGCCTGTTTCTATGTTTGCGCCTCTGATTTCAGAATTTCCTGTATTAAAATCAAAAAGGTCAAAAGCAATTACGGCAGCTGAGTTTTTAGAGAAAACCCCGTTACCCACATTCAACCCCTGAGGGATATTGGAAAAGAGTTTCGTAACAACTCCATCCCCGGGACCACTTGTATTATTATTCCAGGCTCTGAGGAAACCAATATCAAAATACTCCAAATCAGTTCCTGAATTGTTTTTAATCCGGTTGACCGCATCATACATGACATATTCACCTGAATAATCCCACTCAATGGCATCCGCATACAAAACATCCCCGGTGCTGACTCCTTGTGCAGTGGTAGGATTGTATAAGGTAAATTTCCATCCGGGAATGGGATTCTGGGTCAAATCAAACACATAAATGGCGGTATCGATATCCGTAGATACAGCAGCCAGGCGTTTTCCATCTTTAGAAACCGCTACATTATCCCAATCCGCCGCATTACTCACCTGAATTTCCTGAGGGTTATTAGGATTAAGGAAAATTCGATAAATGTGATGGTTTTCTCCTACAAAAAATCCTGTACTACCATTATCCGTCACACTGATTTTATTGCGGTGAAGCGTTTGAGATAAAGCCTGATAATTGGTTCCGGCAGTAGTGGAGATATAAAGCGAATTAGGATCTGAAGTGCTTAAATCAGTGCTGACAATAAAATCCGGACCGGGATTGGCAGGTAATTGAGGCTGATAGTTCTGGCCATTGGTTCCCCCTCCACTACCGCTGCCAATTCCCACCTGGGCAAAAGCATTCTGTGCTGCACTTACTTCCGCTGAGTTTGCTCCATGGAGATCCGTAGCCGCCTGAATAACTGCAATCCGGCAATCGACAAATTTGGAAGAACGGGTCAAATATTTATCCAGCGCACGGTAATATATCTTCTCTGCTTTATTTTTAGTCATCCCACTAGCCGTAGCAAAAAGGAAAAAGGCATAGTTAGGAATACCACTGTTGATATGGACGCCGCCATTGTCCTGACTACCTGTGTAAATTTCGTTCATGTGCCGGGGTTGCCAACCATTGTCATTGAGGCTGGAACCTCCATTATGCGGGTCAGACATATCCCTTAAAGCTCCGGAAGGGAAAAAATTAGTACGAACAACATCTTCTCCCAAACGCCAGTCATCACGATCAATCATCACTCCAAAAACATCAGCGAATGACTCGTTAAGTGCTCCTGATTGTCCCTGGTATTCCAAATTGGCGGTGGACTGCACGACCCCATGTGTCATCTCATGTCCTCCTACATCCAGAGAAGCTGCCAGAGGATCAAAAGCACTCTTTCCATTCCCATAAAACATTGCCTGACCATTCCAAAAGGCATTATCCAACCCTGATCCGTTATCAGATACATTAATAAAAGAAACCACATCTCCTCCAGAACCATCTATAGAATTACGACCATGAATATTTTTATAATAATCATAAGCAACACCTGCATTAAAATGAGCCGAAACAGCAGTTGCTGACCAGCTATTTTTGTTGCTTGATGTAATTTCATTAAAAGTAGGATTATTTGATGGATCAGAGTTGTTCATGTCAGCAGTAATAATGTATCCGTCCCCCGTATTTGGTAGAGCATTTGTCGGTCCGGTGTACATACTCTTCGAAGCATCCAGGAGAATAAAACTATTGGTTCCCGATTCAAAAGAATGTACTGTTCTGGGTTCCCCAAGCAAATCTGTAGCAGTACCCGTAACCGGACCGATGGAACAGGTATGATTATATGAATGGAGAATTTCGCCGTTTTTCGCATCGACAAAGTATTCCCATCTTTCAATAAAATTGGGCCTCACGGTAAAATGCCATGCCAAATGATGGGACTGCACATATCCGGGAAGTTGGTAAAAAACCAACTCACTTTCCGGCTCATCATAATGCAAAATTGCCTTCTGCTCAGTAGTAAGAGTTTGTACACTGGTTATCTTAGCAAGATCATCCATCACCATTTGTTCGGCGATTTCCGGGGTGATATCAGGCACAACACTCGCCAAATCAGGAGTTGGTTGATAACGACCATTAAAAGTAATTTCCTGATTCGAGGAAAAATGTACAACAACCTCAGAGCCATAGACAGGTACTCCCTGATGGATTTGCTGCATTTTTACGTGGGTCATTCCCAACTGATCGGTTTGGTAAGACTTGAACTCAAATTCATCTTTAGGGCTTTTTACAGGAATGACGTTTTTAATTTCTTCCAGATAATTTAGCGCATCCAGTTCCATTGAAGCAGGGGTATTACTTGTGCTGCGTTTGGATTTGGGATTTGTACTTTTAATAAAAACAGGCATTCCGGCATCTTTAATCACCTGTATATGATGATCAGGAGTCTGCCGGGGATCAGTGGGTGGTAAATAATGAATCGGTTGAAAGAGATTGGCTTTGGGGATAGCCTGTAATGCTTTTCCGTTAATTTTTTGAATCTGATAATCTTCTTCAATGGTGGTGGAAGCAGGATTCTGTTTCTTTTTTACCGAAAAAGGATTCTGAGTTTGAGCAAAAAGGGAGAAAGAAAAAATCAAAAGAATTCCAGGAATCGTACCTGAAACTCGCCATAGGTAATTTTTCATCATGAGTTTGAGTGTTTTAGGTTTGAAGGATAAAAGCGGTAGAACAAGGATGTTAGTGTAAAAATTATGGTTTTTCTTTGGGGACCAATTCGTTGAGGGAATGAAATAATTCGAGAATGGTCGAGTCTACATCGTCTTGCCCGGCAGCCCATTGCAACTCGTAAGGCTTCTTTTCCTGTCCTTCCAGTTTGACAAAATAATTCATGTTTCCGGGCGTGTTTCGGGCAAGGCCATCTTCCATAAACTGAGTCATTTTCCCGAAAAAGGAAGCCGCTTTTTTACGGGAAATTTTATCAATATAGGTATACCCTTCGGCCTGAGGGCCTTTTTCAAAAATTTGCCCGTTTTCAAGCAGAGAGTAATAGGTGTACATTCCCGTAAATCCTCCTCCCGAACCAAAAATGATTTTGAGATCTTCATAATTGTCGGTAGGATACTCCCGGGATTTACATGAAAATAAAGAGGTAAAAATGCCTAAGAGGCATAGAAAGGAGATAAGTTTCATATCAGTCTTAATTGTGTAAATTAACTGTAGATTGAATAAGAAGATCCAATATACTAGAATTTGACTGATAAAAAATGAGAGGTCTCTGATTTAAATTGGAGGGCAATGTCAGGATTTATTTGATTTTCCATTTTCCCAAATACCGGATAAATATTTTGGCAATATTTCGGGCGTCATCGATACCGCGATGAGCAGTCCCGGTAAAAGTCATTTCCTCCAGGTCAATTGCCTGCCCCAAACCGAGCGGTTTTTGTAATTCTCTGAGTTTGCCATGCTGATGTTTGACGCTGATGTGCTGAAAAGCCCATCGGTATTCGAGGCCATGCATTTCACAATCGCTGCGAATTTGCTTTTTGTCGTAAAAGCCCCAGGAACAAAGCAGATAGTCTTCCCTGCCCACGCCTATCCAGTCTTTAAACTGCTGAATAACTTGCGGAAATTCCGGTGCCTGATCCACCTGGTCCTGAGTGATAGTGGTTAATTCGGTGCAAAATTCTGAAAGAATGGGATTACCAACCGGTTTGACAAATGCCTCAAAAGAATCAATGATTTGTCCTGTTTCATCGATCTTCAGGGCTCCGATTTCAATGATTTCGTTTTTCTTGCCATTGTTTCGGTCTCGCCAGCAAGTCGCTTCCAAATCAAATATGATGTAATTCATTGTGTATACTTATAATCAAAAAAATTATTGGTATACGGGTTTGGGGGCCTTTGAGGTTATCGTTTTTTCAGACCTTCCAGGTTTTCGATTTTATTCAGACCTTCCAGGTTTTCGAAAACCTGGAAGGTTTAATATCATTTCCCACCCTCCGTCATAAGCATCGCCTCCTCCGCCAACATCTCCCAAATCCTTTTTTGTGTAAAAGGAATATAATACCACGCTGTTAAAGGAGGTTTGTTTTTGAAGGGATCGAGGTGTCTGAAGCCAGCCAATTCAGGGCGATCTGTATCTGCGTTTTTACCCAGTTTAAAACACATTTCTCCTTCATGGAAGAAACAAAACACTTTTCCATTGACTTTCAGGCCGGCGGATGACATCATTTTACCTTCTTTAACAGAAGGATAGTTTTCGGTAAACGCCTCAACAATTTCCTGAAAAATATCTTGAGTATTCATGATTTTATAAACTAATTCTCTTCCGCCCTCTTTTTAGTTACACTTGTATATTTCCCACAGATTACACTGATTTCACGGATCTTAACGCTTAACAATAGAATTTATCTGTGGAATCTGTGGGATGTTAAAAAAAAAGTATAGCAGCGGCTAAGCAAACAGCTAACTGCCAATCGCCTCTGTCAGATAAAGTTTCATCGGTTTTGCCAGATAATAATATTTCATCAACACCTGATCAAAATCATCTTTCAGTAATTGATCCCGATCAAGTTTTGTATAATAATAAAAAGACTTATTGGCAATCAAAGGGACCTCTTCAGCTACTTCCTGAAACTCTTTGGGAAGCCGTTTATGCTGCTCTCCCCGAAGCGTTTCAAAATGTTCTTTAAAATCCGGATTTTCCAGCTCTTTCTTAAACCGTTGAGGATCACCGGCAATAAACCTTCTCACTTTCAAAAGCTGGTCTTTATCCAGCATATAAAGCCCT
>JAGQVA010000404.1 GCA_020438265.1 Bacteroidota bacterium | reverse complement strand
GTGTTTTTCATTAAACGCTTTTCCCAGCCAACCTGCATCTTCGAAGTAATCAGGTTCTTTAACATGAGCGTTTTCACCGGTGTCGATGACAATGATGCCTTCGGGGTGTTCGATCACATAGACATACACAGGCATGAATTCGGTGAATTCTTTGTCGAGGAAGATGTTAAGCTTGGAGATCAGACTGGGACCTTTTTTGTGTTTGAAACTGGGGCGGACGGCTACGCGACCGGTTTCGATGGCTTGGATTCGGGTGGTTGGGTTGAGATGAAGGGTTTTGATTGGGGTTTTCATTTTGATAATGGTTTTGGTTTCCAATATTATTCGGAGGTCCCCGGTCGAGCTGGGGATGACAAAGCGTACGCTTTGTAGGGACACGCCGAAATGTTCGGCGTGTATATAAAATGCTTTGGCATGGCACCCCGGACAACGCAGGAGATCCGGGGCCTCCAAAATATCTTACCCCAAAACTCCCCCTATTCCTCTACAAAAACTTGAACGATTCTGCTATTCTTCATTGTCAAACTGGGCGAAGCACCTGTCATACGGGTAAATATGCGGGACAAATGTGCGGAATCTGCAAATCCTGACTCATAAGCCGCCTCAGTGAGATTCATTCCATTCATAATGGATTTGATCGCGTGCTGAATTCGGCACCAATGGATATAATTGCGAACGGGTATTCCGACTTGTTCTTTAAATAAGTGCAAAAAACGGCTTTCGCTGAGATGAGCCATTTCCAATAACTGCTCTGTAGGAACAGACTCCAGATAATGTTCTTTGAGATAATCAATAACTGTCTGAATACGTGGATCTTTTTCAGCAAAATGTAATGCTACCTTCATCTCTGATTTAAAAAACCGGGTTATTTGCTCATAAATAGCAGAGTGATCTCCTGTTTGAATCAGCTGTTGAATCAAAGGCAAATCGAAATATTCAGAAAAGGGCTTTGAAAGGGTAATAATGGGATTTGAAGCGGTTAATTGTTGAGTAATAGATTCTCCCAATAGTGATTCGGAATCAATTTTTAAAGAAAAAATAGGTTGACCATGCGCATCACATTCGTGTTGTTGGCTTGCACCAATCAGTAAACCATACTTCGGAACCCATTGATTTTCATTATTCTTATGCAAGAATGGGTGATTGATTCCAAAGACTAACTGAATCGCAGGATGTTCATGCAATTTTATCTCTTTGGAGATCGTTCCCCAGAAAAGTACCATATCTTTCCAAAGCAGAAAGGTATTTGTATTTTTAGACATGCCTATAATGAATTATCTGATACCATGAAATCTATAAAGCTATTCATTCTATTACTAAGCGTTTATTTTGCAGGGTTTTCCCAACAACCCATGATGCCTCCGGAAAACTATCAGCTTGAAACTACGGAAGATTTTCAAAACCATCGCATTCAGGCTGAGAAAGCGATGCGATGGCTGATGGAAACTCCCATCCCCAAAGGTGCAGCAATCAGCAAAACCCTTAATGGTTTTGTGATTGAATGGATAAAGGGAGCCCCCATTGAGATTGAAACCCGGATAGAAATGCTGGGGCCAATGATCAAACAAGAATATCAATATGGGCCGGAAATGCTGTTGATTTATCAAAGCGGAATGGCTGTTGCGGAAATTGAAAACCTGCCTCTGACCTCTGGACAAAAACAGCTTGTAGGCATTCATGCTATGATTAATGCTTATCAAATGATTAAAGCGGAAGCCCCGTTTCACTATCTTGACAAGATGGAAAAACTCCAGAAAAAAGGCAAATTGGCCTATTGGGTTGAGCAAAAAATCAGATAATTGAAAAGAACATTTTGCCCGCGCTGTACAGGAATGCAAACCACACAGGCTTCTAATTATGAAGCTTCTACCTCTTTTCCAAGGAACCTCACTATTGCAAACAAAACACCAATAGCTACCAAAAAGCTAATCACTGATGGAACCCCGTAAGCTGAAGGCAATATCCCGATGAAGGTAGCTACAACCCCTACAACCAGAGCATAGGGCAACTGTGTGCGTACGTGATCAATGTGATTACAGGAACTGGCCAGAGAACTCAGAATCGTTGTATCAGAAATGGGCGAACAATGATCCCCCAGAACAGATCCAGCCAATAATGAAGCCACGACATTATAAAGAATAGGAAGAGCCTCAGCTTCAACCAAGCCCGTATTTATCGATACCTGCCAGGTCAGCGGGATTAATAAAGGATATAAAATCGCCATGGTGCTCCAGGAGGAGCCCGTTGAGAAAGCCACCACAGCCGCCAGAATAAAAGTGATCGCCGGAATCAAAGGAGGACTCAGTGATTCGCCCAATAAGTCCGTCAGAAAATCCGCCGTATGCATATCCTCCGTTACTCCCTGAAGAGACCAGGCCATGATCAGGATCATCACAGCTCCCAACATAGCTTTAAAGCCATTGGACATCGTCTCAATCGCTCTGACAGCGTTCATCATTTTCTGCCCGATGGTCAGGATCAGGGCTACCCCAACCGAACATAAAGAGGCCCACATCAACGCCGCATAGGAGTCACTCGCTCCAATGGTTTGTGATAATTTTTGTATAAAACCAAGGCTGGCATCATTCCATATTTCTGCATTATAGCCTGTATAAACCAAGCCTGTCAGTACCCCAAATACAAGAACGCCTACCGGTATGGCAGCATTAAAAGACCGGTGTTTGATTCCTTCTATTGGCTGAAAATGACGTAAATCGTCTTCCAGTTCCGCTGCGGAGCCTGCATTATCCTGACTGACTACTCCTGTGCTTCTGGCTCTTCGCTCTGCCTTTAGCATAGGTCCAAAATCTCGACCTGTAAAGATTACCATTAACATAAATAATAGTGTCAGAACCGGATAAAACGAATACGCCAGAGAATTGATAAAAATCGTGTATGGACTCTGGTTTGCCGGAAAATCTGAAAGGTTTACAATTCCGTCCTGAATATATCCCAATTCTGCTCCAATCCATGTTGTGATAAATGCCAGAGCTGCTACTGGTGCAGCAGTTGAGTCTACCAGATAGCTGAGCTTTTCACGGGAAATTTTCAATTTGTCAGTAATGGATCGCATGGTATTCCCCACTACCAGGGTATTGGCATAGTCGTCAAAGAAAATCACCAGCCCCAACAGCCACGTTGCAAACTGGCCCGTCTTTGGAGTTTTGGCGAATGTGGAAATGCGATTGACAACTCCCATCATTCCTCCGTTTCGGGAGATTAAAGCTACCATACCACCAATCAGGAGGGAAAATAATAAAATAGCCATGTGACTGCTATCCGTCATCGCATTGACAATATAGGTATCAATCACCGCCAGGAATCCACTGAATATTCCCCAAATAGAATCCTGATTATAATATCCCAACACACCTGCACCAAAGAAAATTCCAATGAATAAGGACAAAATCACTTCCCGAAAAACCAGAGCCAGCACAATCGCAATCAATGGGGGCATAATGGAAAGCCAAAGCGGAAAATTGAGTTTGACAATTTTCTTTTCGACCGTAAAGTCCCCAAATTTCAGAATGAGTTGTTTCTGATCTTTATCCGGAGATAATTGAAAAGTAGATTTTCCATTCAGAAAAGTCAGGTTGTGAGCCTTCCCGTTAATTTCCACATTGAGATTGCGGATTTCTCTTAACTCGTTTTTGAGTTCGATCCCAATCGTTCCTGGTTTATTTTTGTGAAAAAACTCAGGCATTTCCACTGAAATATTCTCCTCGGAAAAGGTCCATTCCAGATTTTCTTTTATGATGGAGTCCTGGTTCGCATCTTGCGAATAGGCAATATTTAAGCAGAAATAAAAAATAAGTAGTAGCTGAATGATCCCGAAACGCTGCTTCATGTGATTAGGCTTAAAGGGGAAAGATAGGAAAATTTCAAAGGAAAGAACAAAGATTTGTATCTTTCCGGCTTATGAAAAAAACAGCTATTGCCATACATGGAGGAGCAGGAACGATTTTGCGCAATCGCATGACTCCTGAAAAAGAGAAAAAATACAAAGCCGGGCTTAGAGAAGCGCTGATTTTGGGAAATGAATTATTAGAAAAAGGAGGTAAAGCGCTCGATGTAGTGGAAGAGGTAGTGAAAGTGCTTGAGAATAATCCGCTGTATAATGCCGGAAAAGGGGCCGTTTTCGCAGCTGATGGCACTCATCTGCTGGATGCTTCTATGATGTGTGGGGATACACTGAAAGCAGGTGCGATTGCTGGTGTTCGGCGAGTTAAAAATCCGATTACTCTGGCGCGGGCTGTTATGGACCAATCAGCCTATGTGATGATGGTTGGAGAAGGAGCAGAGGCTTTTGCAAAACAACAGGGAATCACGTTCGAGTCGGAAGATTATTTTTTCGATCAGCTTCGCTACGACCAATGGCAGCGAGTTAAAGATACGCCCATGACGATTCTGGATCATACCGATAAAGGGGAGAAAAATTTCAGTACGGTAGGTGCTGTTGCCCTTGACCAGTATGGCAATCTGGCAGCAGCAACCTCCACGGGGGGAATGACAAATAAACAATTTGGCAGGGTAGGGGATACACCCATTATCGGCTCTGGATGTTATGCTGAAAATGAAACCTGTGCGGTTTGTTGTACCGGACATGGCGAGCCGTTTATTCGGTCAGTAGTGGCTTTTGATGTTTCGAGGTTAATGGCTTATAAAGGCCTGAGCCTGGAAGAAGCAGCCAAAGAGGTAGTAATGAAAAAACTGGTCGAAAGAGACGGTGAAGGAGGGCTAATTGCTGTAGACCGGGAAGGAAATATTTCCTTAACCTTTAATTGTGAGGGGATGTATCGGGGGAGTATGGTTTCGGGAGGGGAAGGCTATGTGGCTATTTATGGGGATGAGTAGTATGTGGAAAAGTAAAAATAAAGAACAAGGAATAAAGAATTGAAAAGTATCTTTCTCACAATCAGTTAATTACTTTTTACTTTGTAATTTCTTGTTCTTTATTTTGACTTTTCATTTCTCCAATTAGAAGTACATCCCAAGAAAGGTTGTTTTCATGAACAAGCTTTCCCAATTACGGTAATCAATTAATGGAAGAACAGAAACCTATCACAATCGCCGCATTCGATTTCGACGGCACCATTACCCAAACCGATTCGATGTTTGGATTTGTGCGCTACGTGAGTGGAAAATGGCGTTACAGACTTGGACTCATTTGGTTGGCACCTTTATTTATCAAATATCGTTACAAATGGATTACGCCACACCGTGCCAAGGAAGTATTTCTTAAACATTATATTGGAGGTAAAACGGATGAGGAATTAAAAACGCTTGGCGAGAAATTCTCAAGAGAAATTATCCCAAAAATCCTCAGACCAAAAGCCATTGAAAAACTACGCTGGCACCAGCAGGAAGGCCATCGTTGTTTTGTGGTTACCGCTTCAATGGCTTACTGGATCAAACCC
>JAGQVA010000403.1 GCA_020438265.1 Bacteroidota bacterium | reverse complement strand
TAAGTCTTAACTAAACACTAACAAGGAATCTTATGAAGCGAGTTGTACTTTGTTTTGCATTAGCTATTAGCAGTTTTCTTTTATTAGGACCGATTGTTTTCGCCCAACAGGGATTGACACTTCCCCGTCCGAGTCAATTGGTTAGTACCACACAAACCATTGGACTTTCTACCATTACAGTCGAATATTCATCACCTTCAGCTCAGGGGCGCGACTTATGGGGACAACTGGTGCCAATGGGACAGGTCTGGCGGGCAGGTGCCAACGAGAATACAATTATTTCTTTTTCTCATGATGCAAAAGTAAATGGAAGTGCCATTAAGGCAGGCACTTATGGATTACATGCCATTCCCGGAGAAAAAGAATGGACCATTATTTTTTCCAATAACTCTACTTCCTGGGGGAGTTTTAGTTATGATCAGAAGGAAGATGCCCTTCGGATCACCACAGAATCCAGGGAGGGACCTCAGATGGAAAACCTTACTTTCCTTTTTGGGAATCCGTCTCCTGCATCAGTAGATGTGATCCTGGCCTGGGGAAAAAAGCAAATCCCATTTACGGTAGCATTTGATAGCCATGAAATTGTATTGGCCAGTATGCGGAATGAGTTGAGAAGTACACCGGGATTCACCTGGGTAGGATTTCAGCAGGCGGCAAACTATTGTTTGCAAAATGAAATCAATTATGAAGAAGCGCTGGGATGGATTAATCAGTCTATCAGCGGCGGATTTGGAGCGCAGGCTAATTTTACCAATCTGCAAACCAAATCTCAACTGCTGGCAAAAATGGGGAAAGCAGATGAAAGCGAAACAGCCATGAAAGATGCCTTAAATGTTGGCTCAAACATGGAACTGTACCAGTATGGGGCTTCTTTGATTGGTCAAAACCAAAATGAAAAAGCTTTGGAAGTATTTAAACTCAATGCCGAAAAATATCCGGGAACCTGGTTGTCTCATGGAGGGTTAGGAGCAGGATATCGGGTAACCGGCAATTATAAAGAAGCGCTCAAGCATTATAAAAAATCGAAAGAATCTGCTCCTTCTGCCTGGGTTCCGTCTATCGAACAAAGAATCGCTCAGGTAGAAGAGGCAATGGCTAAGTAGATCATCTCTGATGCACATTTTTTAGGGATGGTTATTGCAATTTTGCCTAAAGGAGGTTCCCGATCTCCTATCGTCGTCGGGAATGACATCGCTGGTTTTGGATGCACACGCCGAAATGTTCGGCGTGTGTTTAACACAGCTATGAGCTGTCACCCCGGAAGCGATAGCTATCCGGGGCCTCCTGTGAGTTAAGCCAAAAACTAATTTCGTTAGAGCTGACTTTGTTTCGGGGTCCTGCGGGGCTCCGAAACCTTTTTATTAACTTGCAATATGGAGCAAAAGCACATTCCGCTAACCAAATCGCAGCTTTTTCTGGCCAATTTTCTTTTCTGGGCTTTGCTGTGCGCGCTGGATATTCTTCAGCAATATGTGTATAGCACAAGAGAAGCAAATGATCCATCATGGTTTCATATTCTTTCCTATGTAGTTCCTTATTTTGTCAGTCTCTGGGCACTGAGTTTTCTGATTTACCGTATTTTCCTGAAAACGATAGATTGGCCATTCAAGCGCCAGATTCTTACTTTTTTGCCGACAGGTCTGTTGTTTGGTGTGGTCAATATGCTGATCTCTATTCCTTCAGTAATGGTTTTGATGCGGTTAAAAGAACCTGCCGAACATACTTTTTTGAAAGCATTGGAGATCAATATTAGCAGAATGTATCCAATGATCTTTTCTGGCATGTTGATGTTTTGGTTGGTTATGTTTATCCTTTTTGCGCTCAATTTTTACCAGAAATATCGCAATCAGTATAATGTCTCTCTGGAATTGGAATCGAGACTAGCCCGCTCGGAATTGCAGACACTTAAGATGCAGTTGCAGCCCCATTTTTTATTTAATGCACTCAATACCATTGCCATGATGGTCAGAGGGAAAAAGACCACACAGGCGGTTGAGATGATATCCGGGCTGAGTGATCTGTTGCGTAAAACATTGAGCCGGCAAAGCGAACAAATGGCTCCTTTTTCAGACGAACTTGAAATACTCCGAAAATATCTGGCGATTGAACAGGTGCGGTTTAAGGACAAATTGACAGTCCAATTTGATATTGATCCTCAAAGTATGGAAGTAGAAGTGCCTGGTTTATTGCTTCAGCCCATTGTTGAGAATGCATTTAAATACGGGATTTCCCGAAGTATGGAAGATGCTGAAATCCGGATTACCAGTCAGATAAATGGACAGTTTCTCCATTTGACGGTAACGAATACAGGCCCTGGATTACCTGAGGGTTGGAGTCTGTACAAGAGTAAAGGAATCGGGTTGTCCAATACCCTGGCCCGATTAAAGCAACTTTACCATGAGAATTTTCGCTTCCAAATTGATAATATGGAAGATAAAGGTGTGTGGGTAGAAATCCGCATTCCTGTACACATAAATCAAGAATCATGAACCTGATCAGAACGTTGGTTATCGATGACGAACCAGAAGCGCGGGAAGGGGTAAAACAATTGGTGGAAAAATCCTCTGATAATGTTTTATCAGGTGTTTGTAAAAATGGACTGGAAGCCATTCAGAAGATCAATTCACTTCGCCCGGACCTGATTTTCCTCGATATACAAATGCCGGAGATCAACGGATTTGATGTGCTTAACAGCATTGATCCACATGCCTTGCCATCAGTGATTTTTATTACCGCTTATGATCAATACGCCCTCAAAGCCTTCGAACTTCATGCCGTAGATTATTTGTTAAAACCTTTTACCGACCAGCGGTTTTACAGCGCATTGGGGCACGCCAATCAACAGATTCGCAGCCGGTCTATTGGCGATATAAATGTGCAGTTGGCTTCCTTGCTGGATGGTTATAAGAAAGATTATTCTACCGAAAAAGAAAGCTCACTGATCAAAGAACCAGCCTCGATAAAAAATCCACTTCAAAACCGCCTGATCATCAAATCTTCAGGGAAAATTTATTTCATTCAGCTTCATGAAATTATCTGGATAGAAGCTTATGATTATTATGTAAAAATTCATGTTAAGGATCGATTTTACCTATTACGGGAAAGCATGAAGAACATGGAGGTGCGTTTGCCTTCTGACCAGTTTGTGCGGATTCACAAGTCCAGCATCATTAATGTGAGTTATATTCAGGAACTGGAGCCTTATTATAATGGTGAGTTTTTTGTGAAATTGAGCCAGGGAGAGAAGCTGAAACTGAGTCGTAGTTATCGGGAGAATCTGATGGGATTGATTGGGGAGATTTGAGGGTGGATAGTCAGGGAAAAGTGTAAATATTTCTCTCTGCGAACTCTGCCTGCTCTGCGTGAAATAAAAGAAAGCTTGATGGTATCACGCAGAGATCGGGGAGGACGCAGAGAAGCCACTAACCCATAGATTAATTTTCTATTTGTCATTTTCTAATATTACTTTTATTTAAGATTAAATATGTTGATTCACTTTTAGCTCATAAATCCTTTAACTGTCATGCAAAAAATCATAACCTCGCTTTTGTTGTTTTCTTTCTGCACCCTCCACCTCACCTTCGCCTTAAACCCCTCCCGGACCTATAAAACCCGCCCCGACAAATACAATATGGAATACCAGGAAGCCAAAGTAAAAACAGATGACGGTGCAGTCCTGAACGTCTGGGAGTTTTTTGCCAAGGTTTCAACGAAAGGTATGATTCTTTTGGCACACAATGGTGAGGGAAATATGGCAGATTATCTCCGAAGGGTAGACCAGTTTACGTCCAATGGGTATCACGTGATTTTTTTTGATTATCGTGGTTATGGGGAAAGCAGTGAGTTTGAAATTGACAATAGTATGTATATCTATCCGCATTTTCAGGATGATTTTCGGGCTATGATTGATTATTGCAGGAGTAAACCTATTTCCACCTTTTCTGTGTATGGCTGGGGAATTGGTGCCGGGCTGGCTTTGGGAATCAGTTTTAATGATCCTGCTGTTGAAAGAATCATTGCTGATACGCCCTTTTTGAGTATGGAAGATCTGGAGGAAAAATTTTCGGATTGGGATGAACCGATGGAAGTTCCCTTTGCGGGTTATTCGAAGAAATATGAGCCCCTATATACCCTTGACACCACTCCGGGAAGAAGCCTTAAGGGAATTCTCCTTATTATGGGTTCCAATGACATTCTCTATTCTCCTGATGATATGAAACGACTGGCCAGCAAACAGGAAAAATTGTTTGCGCCCCTGTATGTGGTGGAAAATCCTGACCGGAAGGATAATTTTCTGGTTGATAAAGCGGCGTATTTCTCCCAAATCAAATCTTTTATGGGGATAAATTAAGCGTGAAGCACAAAACTTTGAAGTTTATGATTCCTTCGTGAGATAGGTATCGTATTTGCCCTTCATCTCTTTTATCTTTGAAGTCATCTCTTCAATTTGAGTGATTTCCTCGTATGCTGATATCTTTTCGGAAAGAAGGGGTAGCTCAGCTTTTTTATCAGATTTGAAGTCTTCCAGTTTTTGCCCGTAAATAAGCGTAGAAATTAACTCTATTGCTTCATCTTTGGTCAGTGGTTTTGAGTCTGAGTCCTGATCCGTCTTTTGAATTTTTTTGAGAAGACTAAGGTTTTCTTTGTATTGATGGAAAAAAATGGCCTTGGATCGTTCTGCCATGATTTTTGTCTGCAACTCATCTCTTTTAATTTCCCACTCTTCTTTCTCCTTTTCCTCCTGGTCTTTTTTCTTCGTTTTGGGACTTGAATTTTCCAGGTCTTTTATAACGAGACGAAATTCTTTGATTTTGTCCTGGGCCTTTTGTACACCTTTTTGCGCTTCCTTGTTTTCCCAATCTAATAAGTAATCGGGATCGGCCAGTTGTTGCCGAATTTTTTCTTTTCCTTCTTGTAGTTCCTGTTTGATTTTGGGCAAATCAGCTAACCAAAAAATCGGGTAGAAGGGAGCAAAAATACCAATCGCTATTTTTTTATACTCTCGTTCTTTTTTGAGTTTGTGTTCAAAGTTTTCAAGATTTTTTTCAATAGAGACTCTAGGATTTGGAGAAAATTGTCCTTCCATGAACCAGTTTTTCGTTAAAGATAGTTACTTTTATTTAAACGTTGCCAAATATATTCCCCTGAAAAACCTATTCCCGCTCCCACAGCATAACTAGCCAAATCACTCCAAAGGAAATGATAGCCTAATATCAACCCTCCCAATCGGGTATTTCTGATCTGATTGATCCAGGGTGCCTGATACAATTGACTAATTTCAATGAGATAACAAATGCTGGTAGCAAGTAGAAAAACGTGAATAGCCTTCATTTTAGGAAAAATGAAACCTGTTCCAATATAAATCATTAATGCGTAAAAAGCATCTCCCAGGTATGGAAAAATCCAGGCCGGGACAAAATCCATACGAGAGGCAAGTCCCAGGCCAATAACCA
>JAGQVA010000402.1 GCA_020438265.1 Bacteroidota bacterium | reverse complement strand
CGGCGTATTTTTTAACAGCCAATGGCTGTCATCCCCAGCTTGACTGGGGGCCTCCAACGCCCTAAAAAGCAATCTTCAAATCCAAAGCCACCCCCGGAATCGCCTCCCAAAGCGAGTTACGCGTCTCCCGCGTAAACACCAAAGCCTCCTTCCCCGCTGCAGTCAGGGTATAGAACTTTTTGGGCCGCCCGGCACGTTCCTTCGTCGAATCTCCTTCACGAGAAGACAAATAATCCTTACTCTCCAGCCTTTTCAGGGCCGTCTGTAGTGCTCCTACACTCACCTTACGTTCCAGCCGGGTCTCGATTTCCTTTTTGATCGACACCCCGTAAGCTTCGTCATAGAGAACACCCACCGTGAGTAGGACTACTTCTTCAAATTCTCCCAGTTGGTATTTTTTCATCGCCAATGATTAATTCCTAATTGTAGTATTTACAATGATAGGGAGTTTTGGGATTAATTCCTAATTGTAGTGTTTATTTTTTTGAGGAAGGTTTTTGTTTTAACACATAGGCACAGTAGCTTACACACATAGTTTAAGAAGAGTTCAATCTATACCCAAATGCTAAAAAACCTTTCTTTGATCATTGTATTCCTGACAGCTTTTTTTCCTGCTCCTCTGTTCTCCCAAAATGATTCTCTTAGCATCATCAAAGTTGAGAATAAAACTTTTTTATCGCTCTCCCCTACCCCTACCCCCGATTCCATGACCTGGGGCGCTTTTGGCGATCCCATCGAATCTTTCTACGGCATCACCGCCTACTCCAACGGAGACAAAACCAAAGGCCGAAAATATCAATGCACGGAACTGGCTCATCGTTTTGCTCGCGAAATCTACGGGATTCCGACCCGCATCGGGATGGGATTAGGCCATGCCAAAGACCTGGCCTATAATATGGCTAACCATTTCCAGAACTACACAGGAACCAGCGACAGCCTCCACGGTTATCGGGTAAAACTGGAATACTTTGCCAATCAACAAACTGAATATCCACCAGTTGTAGGCTCTATCGTTTCGATGTATTTTTCGGAAAGCAAAAGCGGGTATGGCCATATTGGGGTGATCAGGCAGATTACCCAGATATCAGACAGTAGTCTGGAAGCGATTTTGTTTGACCAGCATGGATTTATTCATCAGGAAGTGGGAATTCCCATTCAGGCGGATAAGGTATATTTTGCGAAGGATGGTTCCGGGAAATGGTCAGGGCAGGTGTTTTCCTGGGTATTGGAGGAGAGGTTTGATCTCGTGGGTTGGATAAATCCAGTAGTGGTTAATAGTCGATAGAAAAAAAGCCATTCCCAAAATCGGGAATGGCTTTTTTTCTATATTTCAGTTAGACAATTAACTCTTCTTTCCGTCCTTCGACATCACGTAAATCGCGTGGATCATTCCGGGAAGGCCTCCCAGTAAGGTCAACAATAAGTTGATAAAAAATTCTGCCTTAAGCCCAAAGCGTAAAAAAACTGCCAATGGGGGAAGAATAATGGCTAAAATAATTTCAAGAAATGACATAATGCGTTTAAAGTTTGATTATTTATCCTAATGATAATATAAAAATTTGAAAGTTGGAAATTAAAGATTAAACCGCTCCACAACCCTGTAGTCTGCTCCTTCGGGCCTAAGTTCTGACTTCCATAAAACGACTTCCCCGACTTTCAAAATCTGAGGCGGCAAATGCCTTTGCAAATCCAGCTTTGTATCTGGATCAAAATGTTTTAACCTCGCCAGGGTAATATGCGGAATGGGGCTTTTGCGGTTTTGCTGGCGGGGTGCAATCTGCTCATACAATACCTGCATTGACTCGACCAACTCCTTAAATGCAGACTCTTTCTTATATCTGGCCCAAATCATTCGGGGATCTTTGGGGCGTGGTGCCAGGGTATATTGGTCAAATTCCAGTTGAAAAGGCCGTATATTCTTTAACCCAACCTGAATCAATGAAATTAAATTTTCAATCATTTCTGCCTTCACATTCCCAAAGAAAAATACAGTTACATGAAGATTTTGCTCCGGAATCCACCGTATTCCCTTTAAATTATTCAAGGAGTTTCCCAGCTCTATCATAGGAGAGGTAATTTTATTTGATAGCGGAACACCAAGAAAAAGACGATGAGGCGGGTCCTCAGAATGATACATGAGATTCTTATTGATTCATGACAATTTAGCCTATTTTTTTTCTTAATCGCAACTCATACCTTTGGAAAACCCAACGGATAAAATATAAACTCGCGTAAACCGATCTATGTATCATCATGAACAGTAAACTCAAAAAAACGTTGAAATTCATACTTATCGGACTGGGAGTCCTCGTTTTCGTCCTATATATCGTCTTTCGCTTTTTTATGGATATGAAAATGAGCGATGCGAAAATCGAAGAATATTTTTCAAAAGAACAGGTAAAACCCTCCTTTCATTTTTATGAGACGGAAGGACATCAGATGTTTTACACCGATATTGGTGATACAACCAAACCAACCATTGTTTTTGTACATGGCTCTCCAGGCTCCTGGGATGCGTTTGCAGCCTATTTTAAGGACCCGGATTTGCTTCAGCATTTTAGAATGATATCCATGGACCGGACAGGTTATGGAAAATCTTCTCCAGGTAAACCGGAATCTTCTCTGTGGCTACAATCTGCTCTGATTAAACCCATTCTCGATCAAATTCCCGATTCTATTCCGACCCTTATTGTGGGACATTCTTTTGGCGGGCCAATTGCTTATCGTATGGCGATGGATTATCCCGATCAGGTAGATGCCTTGCTCATCCTCGCCGGACTGGCAGATCCGGAACACGAAAGCAGACCCTTTTTCCTTTATCCTCTTCGCTCCAAATGGCTGAGATGGTTATTACCTCCGGATATGGATGCTTCTAATCGGGAGATTCTTCCTCTCAAACAAGAGCTGTATAAAATGGAAGATGATAATATGTGGGAAAAAATCACCGCCAATACCATTATTATCCAGGGAAATAAAGATATTCTTGTTTCGATGGAACATGCTGATTACGCTGAAAAAATGATGGTTAACGCTCCGGTTGAGGTAATCAGAATGCCTGAAGAAAATCATTTCATTCCCTGGACGCAATTTGATCTGGTTAAGGAAAATATTTTTAAGCTTTATGAGAAAATCCATTGAATGGGGATCCTGTTTTTCACTTCATAGCATTACATTAATAAGCCACTATTTACTGACCTGGAAAATCTGACGAGGCTATAAGCGAAAAGACCATAAAAGGGCCTCTACGAAGCCCTGGAATAACTACGCATCGCATCCCCAATCATTTTAATTGTATAATTTGAGCCTACGGTAAACCCGAAAAAGGCCCCGAAATCACGAGTTGCTAAATGATTGGCCATAAACAAACCATAGATATTTGTCTGGAAAGATTTATCCAAAACCGGATATCCATTTTCAACAATCAAATCCTCCAGAATATCCCCTGAAGCCATAAATGGCAGTTTTTTTACATCGGTTTTATAACCAGTGGCAAGGATAATATGATCAACAATTAGGTTAACCATATTGTCAAGATTAATTATATATCTTCCTTCTGCTGTTTTCTGACAGCCAATAATATTTGTATCAGGCCATGTATGCACACTAAAAATACCCGCTTCATTTAACAGACTGGTAGTTTCGTAAGCTTCCAGACTATTGCCAATTACGAGACATTTTTTACCGATAAATTGACCGTAGGAATCAATATCTGCGACATGGGTATAACTTTCTCCAGGTAAAAAATGGGTAAGCGTTTGAGGAATATACTTAAAATAGCGATTGCCTACCGCCACTAATACACGGTCTGCATATACCACATTGCCATCCATTAAAACGGCCTTGAATTTGGCATCATTATCTGGATTCTGCTCCAACTTAATCACTTCATTATTTTGAATGTTAAGTCCTTTGGGGCTATTGCTCAACGCCAATTGACTCAGCGGATTATTGCTGATATGGTTTACTTTTCCTACCAGAATATAATCGATATCATTCTGATGAGCGTAACTTGCCATGGACAGTCCAAAAGCTTCTGTTCCGATGATTAATAATTCTTTGTGATTTGAATCTTGATTTAACATAATGTGTTGATTGTTGTTTTTTGAAAATGTTTACTGCAAAGTTTGTTGTAATATGTGTTTGTTTGCCTCTTCATAGATCCATGATCCTAAACATTACCGGGTAGGAATACTTTTTTTATTTTTCTTCATACTGGCAAACAATATCAACCTGTATCATTCGTTCATGGGATACTAACTATTACTGTATTCAGAAATTCCTAAACTCTGAAGAATCAACACAAAAACCCGAATGTTTACCCAAGCCATTCTCCGTGTACCTGACCGCAACTTTGTCAACGGAATTACTTCTGCCAACTTAGGACTTCCCCATTATGAGACAGCCCTTTCGCAACATCTGGCTTATCAAAAAGCGCTGGAAGAATGTGGGTTAAAAACTCAAATCTTACCGTCTGATCCCCATTTTCCCGATTCATGTTTTATTGAAGATGTCGCCTTATGCACCCCAAAATGTGCCATTATTACACGCCCGGGTGCGTTGGAAAGGCGAAAAGAGACTGAAGGAATCGATCTGATACTCAAAGAATTTTATGAAGAAATTGAATACATTCAGGCTCCCGGAACGCTGGAAGCCGGAGATGTGATGATGGTGGAAAATCATTATTTTATCGGGCTTTCCAAAAGAACAAACCCTGAAGGTGCCAATCAATTCATTTAAATCCTGAATCAATATGATATGACTGGTTCTGTGGTGGAATTGTCTCAGGTTTTGCACTTAAAGACAGGCGTTTCTTATCTGGAAAACGACTATATGCTCGCCACGGGAGAATTTTTGGATAAAGTCGAATTTCAATCCTTTCACCTCATTGAAGTTCCCGGAGAGGAAGCCTATGCCGCCAATTCTGTTTGGGTAAATGGCAAAGTATTGATTCCTGAAGGATTTCCCCGCACCCGTGAAAAAATCGAAAAAGCAGGTTATGCAACCATTCCTCTTCCCGTTTCTGAATTTCAAAAACTGGATGGAGGTCTGAGTTGTCTTTCTCTCAGGTTTTAAATTTTGGACAAGCTCAGGATTTATTTTTATTTTAAGGGAAAGAGATCTCTTTAAGATACAATCTTTGAAAAACACACACAAATAACACAGATTCCGCAGATAAATCTCATCATCAAGCACTTGGATCTGTGAAATCAGTGTAATCTGTGGGAGATATTATCTGAAGGTTTAAAATGTACAGTAGAAAAAAAGTGATTAAAAACTACTTATGAAAAAAATCTGTTCCTCCATATTATTCCTGGGAATCGCTGGTATATTATTATTCTCCTCATGCGGGAACAGGACAGACGACATCCCAAAAGATGTTACCAAAAAACCGGATGGATTTTCTGACGCAGGCACTATTGCTGATGATCGGGATAAGTTTTTGGGGTTTTATA
>JAGQVA010000401.1 GCA_020438265.1 Bacteroidota bacterium | reverse complement strand
CGTTGAAATTGACAGGCTGATTGGATGATTGTATGAACCAAAAAACGATTATGCCTAAAAAGGCTAAAAGGGCAATTCCCAGAATTTTCGTGCGCATGTATAATGAAAAATATGTTTTTTTTGATGATCGCTGTAGAGACAAGGCATGCCTTGTCTCTACACGCGGTCGTTCCTATATATGGGGTACCCACCCAATTATTCGAACGGGTGCTCCGCTACCTCCCCCAATTTTCATTGGCAAGGCAAATACCCAACTTCCAACTTTGTGAAGCTGGTCAAGGTTGGCAACATTTTCAAATGCAGGGATATTATTTTTAAACAAAATCTGATGGCTTTCAAACATCGTTGACTGACCATAATCAATACTGGGAGTATCCAGGCCAACGGCCTTAATGTTTCTTTCAGTCGAAAGCCATGTAGCCCCATCAGGGTGAAGTCCGGGGAAGTGCAGTTCGGGAATAGCTTCTGGCCCCATTTTATCAGTTCCCAGATACTGCTTTCTGTCTGGCCAATATTGACCATATCCGGTACGAATCAGGAGGATGACACCGTCAGGAATCATCTCATTATGGGCTTCCCAGGCAATAAAATCCTCCTGGGTGACCTGATAGTCCCTATCCTTGAGTGCTTTTTCCGATACATCAATAACAATGGCTGTCCCCACCAACTGATCCACGGGAATCTGCTCTACTGAATGTTTACCCTCCGCAAAATGAACCGGTGCGTCGAGATGTGTTCCTCCATGTTCAGCCGAACAAAAATCATAAGCAGAATAATAATAGCCTTTTTCAGTCATCCCTTCTGAAACGGTGTCTTTGACAAACCCCTGGGTATCGGTGGGCCAGTAGATGGTCTGATCATCATAAGTGTAAGAGAGATCAATCCAGGTACCGTGGGAAAAATCAGCGCTGGCCGGGGGTTTACAGGCCATTAATACCAATAGAGGTAAAATGAGTTTCTTCATAGCTTTAAGATCCTTTTTTTCCAAAAAGTACAGCTTTTTGTTGTAAAAAGGAAAATAGTATTACTAATACCTGAAAAGCACTCCACCAATCGAAAAACCCGCCGAAGTACCCGAAATCAAACAAGTATCTCCACGTTTCAGTTTCCCCTGTTGAATCGCATCATAAAGCGCCATGGGAATGGAAGCAGCAATACAATTGCCATGCGTTTCGAGGTTTTCAAAAATCTGCCCTTTCTTAAAATCATACATATTGCGGAAAATGGCTATACCTGCGCGACTGGCCTGATGGGGAATAATGAGGTCAATATCTGTAATTTCTATGTCCAGAGATGTGAAAAAATTGGCCATAAATTCCGGAATTTTAGTTTTAGCCATTTTCAGAAGTTTGCGGCCTTCCATCGCAAATGAATATAACTCCGGATTATAGGGGTAGTCCTTGAAATGGTACTGATTTCCACCTCCTTTCAATTGAGTATTATAGGCACCCTCTGAATAGGTTTCCTGAAGCGCGTGGAGCATTCTGCCTCCTTTTTCTGGCTCCCAACTCAAAACTGCCGCTGCCGCTCCATCTCCAAACAGGGTTGCCGTTTCCCAATTCTCTGGATTCAATCCGTTGGAGGATATTTCTACACTGACGACGGCTATTTTTTGATATCTTTTTCCATCCATCATCATTGCGGCCATATCAATCCCGGAAACAAAACTCAGACAAGTAGTATCCAGATTTAAGGCGGGAACATCACTTTCCATTCCTCCTGCGACTTCTGCTTTGATTACACAAGCCTGATTGGGAATGACATAATCAAAAGTTGCCGAACCGCAAATCAACAGGTCCAGATCATGAAATTCAATCCCGGCTTCATTCAAAGCCTCTTCCAAAGCGCGGGCGCCAAGATAACCACTGGTTTCCTCTGTGCGATGATAGCGTTCTTTTACTCCCGAATATCGCTCAGCCCAACCTTTGGGAATATGTAGTTTTTCCTCTAACTCATGAGAACAGACTTTATTGGCGGGCAGGCATTTCCCCATCCCAATGATGCTAATCGGCTTTTGAATATTCATTTTTAATCCTCCTTAATTTTGTTCCTGGTTCGTGCTGATATGAATGTGTAAATATGATTTCAATATTGTGAATTTTATAGCCAGCAAGTTTTTCGAGAAGCTGACTTTTCACTTTATCCTGAATGTCATTCTGTGAACCTTCATGTTCGAGATACACAGCGATAGTTTTTTGATCCGTTTGGGTTAAATGATAAAAAGTTATTTCGCCAGAAGCCGTAATAATAGCCCTCCGCATGAGGTCGGGATAAACCGTTGTTTCTTCCCCGTTTTCATCTGTAAAGATAAACACATCATCACTACGTCCTTCAATAAAGTCAATTGCAGTGCCCGGCTGGCCACATTCGCAATGTGGGTATTCAACAATGATATCATTGAGTTCATAGCGAATCACAGGTTGTGTATAGCGGTATAAATCAGTAATGACAGGATGGAAACGCTTTTTTCCTTCATCCAGATATTTCTTTTCCAAAAAAATAAAATCCTCATTAAAATGAAGTCTTCCTGCCGGACAACTGGCTGCCAAAAACCCCTCTGTGCATTGATATACTTCACTGATTGTTATCCCAAAAACCTTTTCAAAATACTTCCTGTCGATGGATTCAAGTACTTCTGCTACTGAAATCAGCTTTTTCAGGGAGAGGTTCATTTTCCCTTTCTCCTGAGCTTTAGCCAGTGACCGCAAAACTGATGGCTGCGCGATCAGGATATCAGGCTGAAAGGATTTCAGTTTCTCAATATGCGATCCGATGGGCTGCATAATATCGAAAAAGGCAAATTCGAGTAGTCTGGAGCGGGCTGATTCATAGAGATTGCTATTTGCCCGTAGAAAAAACGCGACCTTTCTTTTCTGCAAGGAAAACCCAATCACCCGATCCAAAATTCCTGCTACCCAGTGTGCCCGTTCTCGTGGGCTCACCAGAAAAATCCCTGTATTTCCACTGGTGCCTGATGAAAGGCCAATCGTAATATCATCAATCATAGGAGAAAAATCTCTGGTTTTTTCTGCTTCCAAAGCCAGCTTCAAAGCATCTGCTTTTTTTATATTGACCGTATTAATCTGGTCAAAATCACGCATGAAGATATTTTTATGAATGACAGGAAATTCACTCAACGGAGCATTTTGATTCACCAGTTCCCGATATGCAGGAGAATTTCGCAAATGCAGATACAGTTTTTTTAATCGCTTTTTGCGAAGCGATTCCCACCCTTGTTCTGACCAGTGAAAAAGTCGATTCCACTTAAAGCGCAGCAGTTGAATGAGTATGTCTAATTTAAACTTCAATAGATTTCAGCTTGGAGGCTCATAATTTCATTGACTGTATCCTGACAATGACAGGGAATAATGACCGTTTCAGGATTGGCCTGATGGTAGTTTCGGATTCTGGTCAGGCTATCGGTAAAGTCAGTCCAGGAATCAAAAAACAGTTTTACGATAGGGTGAGGGAGGCGATTTTCCTGCCAGGTTTCTTTGAGCCAGCAGGCATCCGCAATGAGAAACACATGTTGCGATTCGGTTCGCAGAATGGCCCCCATTTGCCCTTTGGCGTGCCCGGGAAGAGAAACCAGCAAAATAGAGCCATCATCAAACAGATCAATCAGGGTACCGAGATGCGGGTCTTCTTTTGTAGAAAAATTTTCTTCGGTTAGGGGAACAGACCTTTCCATAAGATCCCGAGGAATCTGGTTTGTGAGAATTCCCCGTCTCACCGCCTGAAATCCGGACACAGAATTGACCTGCTCCAGGGCTTCAGGAGATGCATAAAACCTTGCCTGAGGAAAATCCAGCATCCCTCCTGTATGATCTGCGTGAAAATGTGAAATGATAATATGTTTGATCTCTTCCGGTTTTATTCCTGATTCCCGCAAAGCAGAAACGACTTCTTCTTCCGGTTGAATAAAAACGGGAGTCAGTCGCCCGTAAATGCTGCCTGGAAACCTTTGGGTTCCTTCAAAAAAACGCCGGGTATAGCCCGTATCAAACAAAATCCATCCATGAACAGGGTGGTGAATCAACCCATACGTAGCAGGGAAACGAATCGTCTTTCTCTTACTACCTCTCAGCGCAAAATGCTGATGCGAAGTACAATACCCCGCTGATTTTAACCAAAATTTTACGTTCATGATAGTGATCATCACGAGTGATTTGCCTGATACCAGTCCACAAATTCTTCAATGGCTTCTTCAGTAGATTGATGGGGTTCATAACCCAAATATTCCCGGGCCAGGGAAATATCCATCGTAAATGATTGGGCTAAGACTGAAACACCGTAACGGGTAAATACAGGCTCTTTTCTTGTAAAATAGCGGGCCAAAAACTCCATCACCGACGCTGCAGTCATCGCCACAGAGGCGGGAACTTTTTTATTAGGGGGGGTAAGACCCACTAAAGATATGGTTTTTTGAATTGCATCCCAAAGCCTGACAGGATTTCCATTGGAGATATTATAGACTTTGCCAAGCGCAGAAGAAGGTGCAGTCAAAGAGAGCAGAATGGCATCAACAACATTGCTGACTGGCGTTAGGTCTGCGATATTTTCACCATTTCCAATGATTTTCAATCGCCCCTCATTTACCGCACGAATGACCCTTGGCATAATTACCGTATCCCCACGACCTACCAAAGCTCTTGGCCGCAGGCTAATCCAGTTGAGGGTTGATTTCTCCAAAAGAATTTCAGCCTCTCTTTTGGTCGCAGCATATTGATTGACCGATTTGGCAGGTAAAGGGTCTGATTCCTTCACATTAAGTCGATCCTTGAAATTGCTGTACACAGAGGGCGAAGAGATGAATACAAACCGTTTGATCTGATGTTCTTCCGCCCTTTTGATTAGGTTTCGTTGCGGTAAAACATTGGTCTGATAAAATTGCTGATACGTGCCCCAGGGCGAAGAAAGGGCCGCACAGTGAATAATATAATCGATTTTGTGATTCTCGAATAGCGAACGGACGTAGTCGGGATTGGTCAAATCGCCCAGTTGATAGTGGATTTTTGGAGAATCAATTTTCGCTTCTGGCCTGAGCGTGCGACCGCAGGCAATGATGTTTTCGACTGTATCAAGTTTACTTAATCTTTCCAGCGTGCGGAAGCCTAAAAAGCCGGTAGCTCCGGTAAGGAGGATATTTCCCTGAATTTCTGTCATGCGTGTGGGTTTCATTTGCAAGAGGGAAATCTAAGGGAAAGTCTGGGTTTTGGCAAATGGATGTTTTGATTAAACGTCAGCATTTAGCAACCACCCCAGTCTCCGTATCCAAAATCAACAGCCCTTCCTCCTGATCATTCAACTCAATCAGCAATTCCCCCTCATTATCCCAAATCGAAGAATGCCCACCACAAACCTCTCCATCAGCCATACCAACACAATTCGACATCAGGACAGTCTGAGAATATGTTTTCGCAATCTGCGATAGCCTTTCCCTGGCGGGCTGAATTCCACG
>JAGQVA010000400.1 GCA_020438265.1 Bacteroidota bacterium | reverse complement strand
GTATAAAAAAGAAAATGTTGCCCCTTACGCACTCTGGGGTGATACAGGTGGCAATTATACGCCAGGCCCTGCATTCCAGTTAGGAACTTACACGATCGAAGGCATTGCTTTTGAAAATTCCAATCTGGGTGGGGAGGCGAGTGCTCCTCTGGTGATCACTTTTAATGTTGTAAATGCAACTGACACAATCAAACCGGTTATTACGCTTTTGGGTGATAATCCTTTAGATTTGATTCAGGGACAAACCTATAACGAAGCCGGAGCAACAGCATTTGACAACCTGGAAGGAGATATCTCCGGAAATATTGTCATTGATGCAAGCGCAGTCAATACCAATCTTGTTGGTTCATACTCAGTTACTTATAATGTCTCTGATTTGGCAGGAAATGCAGCACTGGAAGTAGTCAGAGTCGTTAATGTCAATGAGCCTGAGCCTGATACAACAGCACCCGTAATCACCCTTCTGGGAGTTAATCCAGTAAATCTGACCATTGGTGATACCTACATAGAAGCCGGAGCAACAGCGCTGGATGATGTGTATGGAGACATCTCCACAGATATTGTCATTGATGCTTCAGCAGTCAATACCGCTTTAGTCGGGGTTTATAACGTGACTTATAATGTCTCTGATCCTGCCGGAAACGCGGCACTGGAAGTAATCAGAATCGTCAATGTCAATCCTGATACGACAGCTCCGATCATTGTTCTGCTTGGTCAGGACCCCGTTATTTTGGCAGTTGGAGCTCCTTATACAGAGCCAGGTGCAGTCGCCATGGATGATGTGGACGGTGATATTTCGGGAAGCATTATTATTGATGCAAGCAATGTGGATGTAAATGTTGCCGGAGTATACATCGTAACCTATAATGTTTCTGACCTCAGTGGTAATGCCGCTGATGAAGTAATCAGAACCGTCGTTGTTAATGATGAACAATGTTTGGCTGAGATTAATGGCGAAGTTGTAATTGAAGCCGAAAACTTTACCAACAGCACCTTCGGTACAGGTAGTGCTTCAGGTAGCAGTTGGGAAATATATTCAGACGGAACTGCCAGTCAGGGATCAGCTGTAAGAGCCATTCCTAATACAGGAGTTTTCACCAGAGGAAACCTCATTGGACCTCGTCTGGATTATGAAGTGGAATTCACCACTGTGGGAACGTATCGTCTATGGGTTCGCCTCGGAGGCCCCACTTCAGATGACAATTCTATTCATGCGGGCATCGACGGTACATCAGTAACAGCAACCTCTCCAGTCAGTAAAGGAATTGAATCACTGGGAGGATTTGCCTGGGTTGATGAACATGATCGGGGTACTCAATATATAGATCTGGTAGTATCCACTCCTGGTGTTCATACTATTAATCTATGGATGAGAGAAGATGGCGTGCTCATTGATAAACTTATCATGCAAATCATTCCTTCAACTCCTTCTGGATATGGTCCTCCTGAAACTTTGGGCAATTGTTCTGGAGCTCCAGCTAATAGCTTTGCAACCAGATCCGCTCAGAATGCAGAAACAGGAAACATTTTAGAGAAAGCAGACTTCAACATTTATCCGGTTCCAGCCTCTGACAGGCTCACCATTGAGTTCAATTCCGATGTCCGGTTGGTACAAAATATTCGGATTATTGATATGGTAGGAAGAGAAGTCAAAATGATCGCGAATCCCGTTGAAAAACTAGTCAAAATTAATATCAGTAATCTCGATGCTGGTATGTATATGATACAGTCTGTTTCAGGGAATCAAGTGGTAAGCAAACCATTTACCATCGTTAGATAATTTTTACCCAATTATATTTCAGAGGCTCATTCGATATGAATGAGCCTCTGTTTTTTTAGATTTTATCAAAAAGATGCTCAAATCTTACCTGATCACCCATTTATCCTGGTAGATTATTTTGTTTGATTTTATTATAATCAAATATAAACCGGGAGGTAAATGCTCAACATCTATTTGGGTTTTCTGATACATATTCTGCGAGAGCACTTGTTTACCAGATACATCAATCATTTCTACAGTCGTTTCCTTATCGAGCATTCCCAATGGCTCAATATATATGCTACTCTGCGCGGGATTGGGGAAAAGCTGGATTTGCCGGGGTTCTATAAAAACCTCCACGACAGAAGAAAACCTTTCCGCCCCCGACTCTTCAACCTCTTTAACCCGATAATAATTGCTTCCAGGCTGCGGCGAAAGATCTTTCGTTTTATAATTTGATGTAGAATTGGCAGATACATTCGGGGCCGTTCTAAAAATCTCCCTCCAATCTGTATGCTCACTCTTTCGCTCTATCACATACCACTGAGCCGTTTCCGGATTTTCCGCCGACCAACCAATATCGACATAATTATTCTCTCTTTTTGCCCAAATATTTTGTGAATGAATATTGAGAGGGCCGAAACCATACGGACCCAGGTTTTCCAGGAGAGAAATGACGAGCACCACATCTTCATCAAATGTTCGGGGAATACTAAAGGCATCCAAAACGGTGGTCGCACTGTTTGCAGCGTCAGGGTGCATGACAGACATAAATAAATATTTGTAGTCAGGCGAAAAAGTGATACCCGTAGGTTCAGCCCCGTTAGGTGTTTTTCCAAATATTTTCACCTTTGGAACAGCCTGAGTATGACCGTCTTCCACTACCCATATATAGTTTTTACCACCGTCCTGACATACCCATAAATTGCCTTTATCATCAAAAGCGAGGTTGTCATTTCCATTTCCCCAGGGGTGGTTTACAGTTCCGGTTAAAGATGTAATAGGATAACTCATTCCTCCCACATAGGTCTCAAAATCGGTAATTGTCGTTCCAGACAGAGGATCCACATCCGTAAACCTGTAAACTTTTCCATCGCCCTTCACCGAAAAATATATTTTCCCGTCTTTAGGGCTAATTTCCACATCTTCAATCGCATTAAATGGGGTCGCTCCTGCATTTGTTGCCTGCACTTTTGTTGAGTTACATTCCGCCGGTGTGGTATTATTTAGTAAAAGCCATACGCCATCGGTTGCTGTATTGAGCTTTAAGACATAAAGTGCTCCCATGCTCAAATCTCCTGAGGTATTGGCAACATACCTATACAAATACCCCGGCATATTATCCTCTCCTCCATAAGCAGTCCGGTGATTGGGAGCAATAACCACATTTTCATGTTTAAAATTTCCCATGTGCCAAAGTTTGTCTGCTCCTGCCAAATCACCTGTTTGATCAATAACACTTCTGGTCGCAGGATCTATCTCAATCGGCCAGCCAAAGCTTTTAAATCCACTGGCAGCAGTTGCGCCAGGTAAGGACTCCTCACAACTAATGACCGTTCCCCATGGAGTAACTGTCCCGGAGCAGTTTTTCTGTGTACCATAAACAAGGCTAAAATCTACTGCTTCCGAAGCAGATATATTCCAGGATTGAAGACTACTATCAAATTCAATATCAAGGATTGTCACTCCTCCGGGAACATCCTCCGAGTTTATAGATAAATACCCTTGTTTACTGCTCCCGTTAATAGGCACATATCCTGTAAAATCACACCGATCGGGAAGTGTTCCCCCTGCCGTAAGTGGTTCTCCGGTTTCAATCAGATATTGAAAAGTATGTGTAGAAGGAAGATGAAAGTCAGAATCCTGATTACCAGGTTCAAGGGAAGTAAAATCACTTATATGCTGAGAAAACAGGAAGGAAGGGAGCAAAGGCAGCATTGCCAGTAAAAGGAAGGGAAAAGTTCTCATCAGATTTAGAAAATACTCTTTAAATGAAAAACCAAAACTAATAATCGAAATCATTTCGATTATTAAGAACAATCATTTATCATTTGTAACAATCATAAATACTTTCTCTTGCTAAAGGACGAAACTTAAAAGATATGGAAAAAGAAAAAAATCAATTTTGTTGATTTTTTGATCTGAATTGAGAACCTCCAAAACTTACGTTTCTACCCTTGATTCGCATTCATAATACTTGTTAACCTATCCTTGCTTTTGACATATTCGAGTATAAGGTACCTTAACTCAATATAAATATGAAATCAAACCTACTTACCTTTTTCTTCCTGCTTAGTGCTCTCTCTCTGTTTTCTCAAACCGGTCTCCTCCTCAACTGGGAAAAGGAAATCATCAATGATAAAGGCCCTGCCGTAGTGGAATTAATCAATGTCAAAGCAGTCTCGGGAGGGGCTGTGGTCGTGGGAAACTCTTCTACCGAAGAGGGTGTTCGGATGTATATTGCCAAATATGATCAATCCGGTAATCTCAGCTGGGACCTTACCTTACCCAGTGTTAAAAGTAGTTCTCTCAACAGAGTCGAGGTGAGTAATCAGGGCGATTTATATGTAGCTGGTCGTGAGCTGGTAGACAATGTAGCAGATCCGGAAATTCATTTTGCCAAAATCAGCAGTAATGGTCAGTTAGTCTGGCATAAAACCTATAACGGTCCGGAGAATTTGTCGGACGGGTTAAGTGATTTTGTCCTGGCCAATAATCATTTGTATATGAGCGGATTGGAAGAAGACAGTCAGAATTTCCAGCATGGTTGGGTTGCAAAATTTAACCTGAGCGGAAACCTCGTTTGGGATAAAGCATTTAGCCCGGGCGTGTATGTCTGGTTGGGAAGTTTGGCTGTAGATCAGGCAGGGAATGTTTCTGTCGTAGGCTCAGCAGATGATGATTATTCCTTTCTGGCTATTCAATACGATGATGCGGGAAACTTAAACTGGCAGTATCCTGATACCCTGACCGGGGGAAGTGAAAAATGGCTGACAGATGTAAAAATTGACGATTGGGGAAATGTGTATGTTATTGGGACAGAAGAAACCGGAGCTTTTTTTCAGTATGATATTATTACAATGAAACTGGGACCGAATGGAAAACTGAGATGGAAGAAAAATTTCTCTAACGGAGGCGAAAATGGCGGGTCAATTCTTCAGATTGGTTCAGATGGAAATATTTATTCATTTGGTTATAAGGAGGATAATTTTGATGAATTTGCCCAAATACTTGTCTATGACACAAGTGGACAAACACTATGGGATACAGACTATACCATCGATAATAATACTTATATAGCAGGAGCCGAACTGGACGCAAATGATAATATTTATCTGGCTGTTCAGGATTTTGATTCTATGGGTTTTGCTGTCTTTTCTTCCTCAGGCAATTTAATGGCTGCCAAAAATTACGGGCAGGAAGCCGTCGATTATCTCAGTGGGTTTGATTTGTCCGGAACGACTCTTTTCAGTACAGCTTATTCGTATAATGCTTCCCGATCACAGCTTTTTTCCCTTCAAAAAAACAATCTGAACGAAAATTTTGTGGCGGAAGGAATGGGGCTTGCCCTCAGTGATGTAAAACCCGGGGCCATTATTACCGATGGTAATTCACTCTGGTTTTCCTCCTATTCTGATGATGGAGATAGTGCATCCTTTTCTATTACCAAAATGAACCTGAATTGAAATATAACAAAAAAAAAAACCATC